>DATNJE010000376.1:0-6092 GCA_035604095.1 Terriglobales bacterium | reverse complement strand
AAGCCGTACACCCCGTGTCCCAGGAAGATCTGGTTGGAGTACATGGCGAAGATTTGCGGCTTGGTGAAGCGGCGCTCGATCTGCAGCGACAGCATGATCTCCTGCAGCTTGCGCCGGTAAGTGCGCTCGGGCGAGAGAAACAGGTTGCGCGCCAACTGCATGGTGAGCGTCGAGGCGCCCTGCGCCCTGCTGCCTGACACCAGGTCGCGCCAGGCCGCACCCAGAACGCGGTAGAAATTTACCCCCCAGTGCTTTTCGAACTCCTTGTCTTCGGTGGAGATCACGGCATCGCGCAGCGGCTTGGGGAAATCGTTGTAGGAGGCAATCACGCGCCGTTGCAGCGCGAAGGAGCCGACCACGCGCCCCTGGTCGTCGTAGAGCTCCGTGATCGAGCTGGGACGATAGCGGTCCAACTCCTCCACCTGCGGCAGTTCGGTGGAATAGACGAACAGCAGTCCCGCCAGCGCGCCGAACGCCGCCGAAGCCAGCACCAGCAGGCCAAACACCATCCATCCCACCACATGTTTCTTGGCGGCTGTTTCCAGGGAGGCTTGTGTGAGCAGAGTCTGCATGACTGCGGGACAAGAACGACTCAGGATAGCAGTTCTGCCGTCGCGTTGGGATCGGGAAGGGCACGCCTTCAGGCG
Source organism: Terriglobales bacterium (assembly GCA_035604095.1). GTDB lineage: Bacteria > Acidobacteriota > Terriglobia > Terriglobales > Acidobacteriaceae > JAHFUA01. Next base: position 5,445 of record DATNJE010000376.1, on the reverse strand, counting down.
TGCCGTAAGAACCTAAAATAAAAAACCAGCGCGAGGGAGCGAATGCAACTGAGCGCGTACAAAGCAGGTCAGTCGCCGCCTTCCACCGCGTACAGGGCAACATCCACGGGCCCCGGCGCGTGGCCTTTGGTGTTCACCAGCGTGACCCCGGCGAAGGCCAGTGCGCCGCCCACGATCGAGAGCACAGTGGGGACCTCCCGCAGAACCAACCAGCCGATGAAAATGGCGAAGATCGGCGGCGTGTACAGCGAACTGGCGGCGATCGAGGCCGGGATGCGCTTCAGCACATATCCCCACGTGAGGTAGGCGATGGCGGCGGGAAACACGCCCAGGTACACCACCGCCAGAGTCGGCTGGAGCGGCGCGGTGCGGATCTCCGTCCCCAGGCCCGGCAGGAATGGCAGCAGGAACACCGTCCCCGCCAGGATCAGGTGCGTGGAAAAATCGGTGACGTTGTAGGTCTTCAGATAATGCTTTTGCAGAACCACCGAGATGCCGGTCGCTATGGCCGCTATCAGGACGAGGAAAGCGCCGCGGTTGAAGTGCAATCCCCTGCCTTCGCCGATGGCGATGAGCGAGACGCCGGCGAAGCTGATCGCGATCCCAATCCATCCCCACGCTCGCAGCCGCTCATCGAGGGCGACCCGCGCCAGCAGCGCGGAGAAGATCGGCGCTGAGGCCACCAGCATGCTGGCCGCGCCGCCGGTCACCGTCCGCTCACCGGCGTTCAACGCTACGTGGTAGACGGTGATGCTGATAAAGCCCATCATCAAGATATAGGGAAGATCTTTGCGAGCAGGCGGACGCACGCCGGCGACCAGGGCGTAAACCAGGATGGTCGCCGAGGCCGCCAGGAAGCGCAGCAGCGCCAGGTGCGTGGGCGAGTATGCCGGCAGCGCCATGCGGATGGCGATGAATCCCGATCCCCACAGCGCCACGCTGAGGAGCAGGGCCAGCCAGCCACGGGCGGTGAGCTTGTGGGTCATCCGTCGTTGGACGATACAAAAAACGCCACGGATTCACACGGAATTTCACGGATCTCTTGAAAAAGAATTATCCGTGCCCATCCGTGCAAATCCGTGGCGTTTTTTCTTGCCTTACTTTTTCTCCACGATCGAGATGCACTCTTCCAGCACATCCAGCGCGATGTCGGCCTGTTCCGGCGTGACCACCAGCGGCGGGCACACGCGCAGGGTGTTCTCGCCGGCGCCGAGGAACAGCACGCCGCGCTCGAAGGCCAGTTGCACGATCTGGTCGCGCTCATCGTGAGCGGTTTCCCGGGTACGCTGGTCCTTGACGATCTCGATGCCGATCATCAGCCCCAGCCCGCGGACGTCGCCGACCATGGGGTGGCGCGCCGGCCAGGTGCGCAACCGGTCCATGATGTGCCGCCCCACGCGCTCGGCGTTGCGCACGCCCTCGCGCTCCAGCACGTCGAGGGTCGCCAGCGCCGCGGCATTGCACACCGGATTGCCTCCGAAAGTGGAGGCGTGCGAGCCCGGCACCCAGTCCATGATCTCGGCGCGCGCGATGGTCACGCCCAGCGGCATGCCGGAGGCGATTCCCTTGGCGATGCAGACGATGTCCGGCTCGACGCCCGCGTGCTGGATAGCCCACCATTTGCCGCTGCGCCCGGCGCCACACTGCACCTCGTCAGCCACCAGCAGGATGCCACGCTGATCGCAAATAAGCCGCAGCTCCTGCATGAACTCCGGCGGCGCCACTACGTATCCGCCTTCGCCCTGGATGGGCTCGATGAAGATCGCCGCCACTTCCTCCGGCGGCAGCGTGGTCTTGAACAGCTTCTCCTCGATGAAGCGGGCGCAGTCGATGGCATACTGCCGCGCCTCCGTGCCCGCGGGCCGGCGATACACATACGGATACGGTATGTGCGTGACGCCCGGCAGCATGGGGAAGAAGCGGCGGCGCTGCTGCACCTTGGACGCGGTCATCGAGAGAGCGCCCATCGTCCGCCCGTGGAACGCGCCGTAGAAGGCAATGATGTTCTGTCGCCTGGTGTGGTAGCGCGCCAGCTTCATGGCCGCTTCGACCGCCTCGGTCCCCGAGTTGCCGTAGTACACCTTGTGCGGCCCCTGCATGGGTGCGATGCGCGAAAGGCGCTCCGCCAGCGTAATCATGTTCTCGTAGTAGAAGTCTGTGCCGGACATGTGGATCAGCTCGGCCGCCTGCTTCTGGATGGCGCTGACCACCTCGGGATGGCAGTGGCCGGTGGAAACCACGGCGATGCCGGCGGCGAAGTCGAAGAACTCGTTGCCGTCCACGTCCTCGATCACCACTCCCCGGCCGCGCTTTGCGACCAGCGGATAGCTGCGAGTGTAGGACGGCGAAATATAGGTCTGGTCCCCGGCGAGCACGCGCTGGGCGTTGGGCCCGGGCAGCGCGGTGCGAATCTTAGGACCGGCGGTGGGTACGATGGTGGTGGCCATGGGATGCTCCTCTTTTGGGTCGTTGGACGTGGATTTCCGCCTCGGTTGAAGCGCTTTAGAACCATAATGAGGAGGGAACTAGTCACCCGCGAAGAGGTTGGGGCGGGCCTGCGACGGACAGTGGAACGTGTCTCCCCCGATGAGCTTCATAAGCGAACTCCTACAGAAGATTATAGCTACTTGGGTGCGACGGCGTAACCCCCAGGGGTAGGCACGGCGGTGCATTGGCCGGCCGGAGGGGGTTAACCAAAGAGATTCGGCAGGGCGGAAGGAAATCATGCTCACGCCAGCGCACGGCTTTGCAGGCTGCTGAGCAATTGCTAGTGCCGACACCGCCTACTCGACGCTGGTCTTGTCGCCGGTCGCGTGGTCTTCGATCTGGAAGCGCAGGAAGTCGTGCACGGCGGCCAAAGCCTGCGCGTCGGCGGTGGTGATGCGCAACCGGCCGCCGCCCTCCGTCGACTGGAACTCATACCTTATTTTGGAGCGCAGCCTGGCCATGGTGTCGACTCCCGGCGGCATCTCTCCGTGGGTGTGCTGCGGCGCCGCGAAGTCACCCGCCGCGAAATTCTTCGCCTGCTGCTTCAGGTGGTCGCGGATCTGCCCTATGCTAGACGTATCTGCGGGATCCTTGGCCGCTACCTCGACCGCGCCACCATCCTTGTATAACCGGAAATGGTGCGTGGTCTTGTCCTGGTCGAAGCCCATGGCTTCGGCGCCGTGCTTATTGACGTCGGCCATGTGCTGGTCGTGAGACTGGGGATCGTGCTGGGCCAGGCACAGGCTGCCGGCCAGAAGACTCCCCCATAAGACCTTTGCCCAAGTCACTTCTTTGTGCCTCCGTGTCTCCGTGGTGAATATTTAGACGGCAAGACTCTGCGCCTGGGTAGCGAGTGGCGCGAAGAACTCCTCCACCCGTGCCAGGATCTCCAGCTCGGTCCGGGCCTCGTAGATAGCCTTGCGCAGATGGCCGCCGTTCGCGACGCCGTGGCTGAACCAGGAGGCGAACTGCTTCATCTTGCCTGCCGCGCCCGGCATCTGCTCCTCGATCAGCATGCGGAAGTAGGTGCGGATCATGCTATAGCGGTCGGCCTCAGTCGGCTGCTCGTAGCCGCCGCCTGCCTCGTACTGCGCGATCTGGCGGAAGATCCACGGGTTCGACGCCGCCGTGCGCCCCACCATGACGGCGTTGCAGCCGGTCTGCGCCACCATGGCGGCCGCGTCCTCGGGGGTGCGGATGTCGCCGTTGCCGATCACGGGAATGCGGATGGCTTGTTTGACGGCCGCGATCCACTCCCAGCGCGCCGTGCCCGCGTATCCCTGCTCGCGGGTGCGGGCATGCAGCGCCACCGCCGCCAGGCCGCAGGATTCGGCCAGCCGGGCCAGCTCGACGCAGACGATCTCCTGGTCATTCCAGCCGGCGCGAAACTTCACCGTGAACGGAATCTTCACCGCTGCGCGCACCGTCTCGAATATCTGCACGATGCGCGGCAGGTCGCGCAGCAGGCCCGAGCCGCCGTTGCACTTCACGACTTTCTTCGCCGGACAGCCCAGGTTCAGGTCCACCAGGTCGAAGCCCAGGCCTTCGACCATGCGCGCCGCCTCAGCCAGCACTTGCGGGTCGCTGCCAAAGAGCTGCGCCGAGATGGGATGCTCGTCGTCGTAGAAGTGCAGGTAGCGCCCGAGCACGCGCTTGTCGCGCAGCAGGCCGTCAGCCGAGGTGAACTCGGTCATCAGCAGCCCGCAGCCGCCCATCTCGCGGATGAACCGCCGGAAGACGGTGTCGGTGACGCCCGACATAGGAGCCAGCACCGTGGCCGGCCGGATCTCGATCCCACCGATGCGCACAGACTCAGGCACCCGTGCCCCGCGAGGCGGCGCAGCGGGCGTGGCCGGACTCTCCCACTTCTTGTTCACAACGGTATTGTAACCCTGCTTTCTCCCCATGCTCGGCAGGCACAGAGGCGCGGAGCGCCGACAGGTAATAGCCCAGACCGGCAGGTCTGGGCAAGCATCCCCAATCACACCCTGAGCCCCGAAGGGGCGGCACCTCGCAAACCCCAAGCGGGACAGTGTCGCCCCTCCGGGGCTCGCATTCGTACATCTGCTACCCAGGCCTTCCGGCCTGGGCTATTGCGTTTCGGCCCTTCGGGCCTGCCGCAATTGAGCGGCGTGTCGAAGAGAAGAGCCGGCAGTCGCGAGGAAGAGGCACGCAAATAAAAAAGCCCCCGCCGCCGGAGGCTTTTGCAGCGACGAAGCTTGGGCCGGGTTAGGCTTTCTTTTCCGTCTTGGCGTATTTGCGGCGGAAGCGCTCGATCCGCCCGGCGGTATCCAGCAGCTTCTGCTTGCCGGTAAAGAAAGGATGGCAATTGGAGCAGATCTCCAGGTGGATGTCGCTTTTGTGGGTGGAACGCGTGGTGAACGTATTCCCACAGGCGCAGGTGACCCGCACTTCGTGGTACATGGGATGAATGCCGGCCTTCATGGCTGTTCTAGACCTCGCTTCGGAAACATCGATTCTACAGGACGGTTCGCGAATCTCGCAAACTGCACTCCCACCAGATGCGGCCCAACTTATCAACGATTCAACGCGGCTTTCCTGCTTCCCGCCTCCTGCGTCCTGCTTCCTGAAATACGAAAGCCCCGGCTCGAGCAAGGAGCGCGGGGCCGGCCAGAGGCTGTTTGTGGGGACTACTTCCTGTTGACGGCCTTCTTGAGTTCGGCCCCTGCGGTGAACTTCGCCACTCTCTTGGCGGCGATCTTGATGGGTTTGCCGGTTTGGGGATTGCGGCCGGTGCGGGCCTTGCGTTGAGACGTGGAGAACGTCCAGAAGACCACCAGCGTCACGCGGTCGCCCTTTTTCAAGGACGTGGTGATGCAGTTGACGGTCGCATCCAGCGCTGTGGAAGCCTGGGTCTTGGTGATCCCAGCCTCCCCAGCAATCTTGTCGACGATATCAGCTTTATTCATGTGTCTGCCTCCCAGGCAGCGTAAAGTC
>DATNJE010000375.1:0-5540 GCA_035604095.1 Terriglobales bacterium | reverse complement strand
CGGATCGCCCTGCTTGCAGATCACCTGCCCGGGATTGAAGCGGACCAGCTCCACCTGCTGGCGCAACTGCTCGAGGAAGTCGGCGGCTTCCTGCGTCTGCTCCCGGGCGCCGATCTCGGCGAACAGCGGCACGCTGCGCAGATGCTCTTCGAGAGCGCGCTTGCGGTATTTCTCGTCGGCCTGGGCGCGGAATTTGGGGTTCTTGAGCAGGATGTCGACGATGTTGCGCAGCATCTCCAGCACCACGCAATCCGTCGCCGCGCGCACCGACGCCGAGCGGGGATAGAAATTCATGCAGGTCATTTCCCCGAACAGTTCGCCGGCGCCGAGTTCGGCGGAAGGATGGTCGTAGGCCAGGTCCACCGGCGCGTCGATGGGGATGAACTGCTGGCTCTGGGGCTCGCCGCCCAAATCCTGAGCCCGGCCGACCAGCCGGCTTTTCAGCTTGCGGAAGAAGCCACCGGAGCCGTGATCGGTGGAGACGTGGGCGATGGGGCTGGAGATGAAGACTTCGACGCTGCCTTCGAGGATGTAGAACGCCGTGGAGCCGAACTCGCCCTCGCGGCAGAGCATTTCTCCCGGCTTGAAGTGCCGCCGCACGACGGCGCCGCGGTTTTTTTCCAGCAACCCCTTCGATGCTCCTTCGAAGATGGGGATCTTCAGCAGTTCGTCGGGCTCGATGGGCTCGCCGTATCCCAGCGAGGTGCCCCACTGCGCCGGCGCATGCTCGGGATGCGCCGCGGCCCCGGGCTGACCCTCTTTTTGCTCCACACCCATTGCGGTCCTGGCGCCATCCTCGCCGACAACTCGGCCCGGCACAAGTTCTTGCGCGTGTTCGCCGGCCAGATTTGCGGAAGATGTTTCTGGTGGGAGTGCAGTCTAGCACAGCTCGACTGCACGGAGTTGGGCAGGGGGGCATAACGAGCTTCAACGAAAGATAGGCGTCCTGTATGATGAGCCAGATTCAGCGACTCGGGGATCTAGATGAGAAAACGGCGACGGCGCGTGACGCTTTTGCTGCTCTGCTGGGCCGGTCTATCTGCTGCGCTGCCCCTCGCGTACGGTGCGGATAGAAAAGAGATCGTTCGGAGTGCGCGTCAGTCTTATTACAGCTTGAAGGATGAGGGCCTAACCGAGTTTCGATGCCAAGTATCCCTTGATTGGGAATCCACATTCAAAGCTCTGAAGGCCGACGCGGTAGGACGGGACCAAGTTCTGCCGGTCCTGAAGAAAACGCATTTCGAGTTATTGGTAGGCCAGAGTGGCGCTTCGACGGTTTCTCACCAGTCCGAGGTGGCGCCGCCAACCGAGGAGGTCGCCGAGCGGATTCGTAAAGTGACCGGCGGAATCGAGCAAGTTCTAACTGGCTTTATGCATACGTGGTCGATGTTCATGATGGAACCCCCTCTTCCGGCGGTCGATAGCGAATATCAATTGGAGGACCTCGGCGAAAAATATCGCCTCACTTATAAGGAAGGACCAGCCAACGTCGTGACGTCAATGACCCACGATTTCGCAATTGAAGAAATGACAGTCACGGCTCCCGAACTTGAGGGCACGGTCCGCCCACACTTCGCTCGGAACAAGAACGGATTCGTCTTGGTCGGCTATGAGGCCACTTACAAAGCCGGATCCAGCGGCCCTCAGCAATTGTCGGTCAAAGTTGAATATAAAAAGTTCGAAGGACTGAACTTGCCGAGCACAGTGACAGCGACGGTCAACCCGGTCGAAATCGTTCTCACTTTCACGGATTATCAAGTCAAGAAACGCTGACTCTCCCGTTACTGTCGTAAACAGACTTTTGCACATCCTAACCAGGATGCACTGGACGGTTCTCGCGTCCAAATGGACTTGCGGTTGGCTTTTCGGAAACTGCCCCACTGCCGCATCTCCGCGTGCATTGACTTCCGCAGCCGTACTCGCTATAAGCCACTTACTCCCGCATGAATCCACAACCGAAGGGGCAGCGACCGAGAGGACTCCGCACTGTCGTGGGGAGCACCCTCGTCTGGGGGATGCTGTCGGTCGCGGCGCTCACCGCCGCCGCACAACAATCGCCTCCTCCGTCGGCGCCCGCGGTCTTCCAGTACACCGGCCCGGGATCATGCAGCGCATCGGCGTGCCACGGCGGCATCCAGCCGCGGCAGGAAACGCACGTTCAGCAGAACGAGTACAGCACCTGGGTGGTCCAGGACAAACACGCCAAGGCATTCTCGGCCCTGGGCTCTCCCTTGTCCTTGCGCATCGGGCGCAATCTCGGTTTGCAGCAGAAGCCGGAAGCCGCCCGTGAATGCCTCACCTGCCATGCGCTCGACGTCCCCACGGCGGCGCGCGCCCGCACCTTCGACCTGACCGACGGCGTCAGTTGCGAAAGCTGCCACGGCCCGGCCGCCAGTTGGCTGGGCCCGCACACCGCGCGCGACTGGACGCACCAGCAATCCGTCCGCGTCGGCATGTACGACACCAAGGACCTGGCCAGGCGGCAGGAGAAGTGCCTCTCCTGCCATCTCGGCACGGAGAACAACATCGTCAACCACGAGATGATCGCCGCCGGGCATCCCGACCTGACCTTCGAGCTCGATTCCTACTCCGCGGTCATGCCGCGCCACTGGAAGGAGCCGCTGGACAAGGATGCGTGGCTCAATGTGCGCGCGTGGAGCGTCGGCCAGGGTGTGCAACTCGGGCAGTCGCTGTCGCAGCTCGCCCGCCGGGCGCGCGGCTCCAACTGGCCGGAGTATGCCGAGATGGACTGCTTCGCCTGCCATCACGCGCTCACCCGCCCCGAGGACAGTTGGCGGCAGGAGACCGGCTACAGCGGCCGGCGGCCCGGCGTCGCCGCCTGGAACCCGTCGCGCTATGCGCTGTTGCGGGTGCTGGTGAAGGAGGTCGATCCGGACGACGGACGCCAGTTGGACTCCGACCTCCAGGAGCTCGCCAGTTCAATGAACCGCCTCAGCCCGGACCGCGAGAAAGTCGCGGCCACGGCGCAGCGCGGCGCGGAGACGGCGCAAAGGCTGGTCTCGCGGATCAGCGCCCAGCCTTATGACGCGTCATTGACGCTGCGCCTGCTGAAGAGCATCGCGGCGCAATCCGGTCCGCTCAGCGACGAGGGCGAGCGCACCGCCGAGCAGGCCACCATGGCGCTCGATTCGCTGTTCATCGCCTTCGCCCGCAACCAGCGCGTGGCCAGCGAGCAGCCCATCCGGCAGGCCATCTCCGGCATGTTTCAGCAACTGGAGAACCCATCAGCTTATAACCCCAAACGTTTCGCCGAACAGATGCGCAAGGTCGGGCAGCTCCTGCCGTAGTATGAGCACGCGGTGAAAAGAATCGTCATTCTCGGCGGCGGGTTTGCCGGTGTGTACGTCGCGCGCTGGCTGGAAAAATTGCTGCAGCCGGGTGAAGCTGACATCTCTCTGGTGAACCGCGAGGACTATTTTGTCTTCCAGCCGCTGCTGCCGGAAGTGATCTCCGGCTCGATCGGGCTGCTGGACACCATCTCGCCCATCCGGCGGCTGTGCCCGCGCACGCGGCTGTACGTGCGCGACGTGGACAGCATCGACTTGAAGCAGCGCATCGTTCGCTTGACGCCCGCGTTCCGTCCCCGCACGCTCGATCTCCCCTACGATTACCTGGTGATCGCGGTGGGCGCGACCGACGATTTCTCGCGCATCCCCGGGCTGGCCGATCATGCCATCCCTTTTCGCAACCTGGGCGATGCGCTCCGCCTGCGCAACGCCGCCCTGCATGCCCTGGAAGAAGCCGACAACGAAACCGATCCCGATTTTCGCCGTACGCTGCTGACGTTCGTGGTGGCCGGAGGGGGATTTTCCGGCGTGGAAGTGATGGCCGAGTTGAACGATTTCGTGCGCGCGGCGGTGCGGCACTTCCGCAGCGTCCGCCAGGAAGAGATCAACTGTTTTCTGGTGCACTCGGGCGACCGCATCCTGCCGGAGATCACCGCGGAACTGGCGGCGTACGCCCAGAAGCTGCTTGCGAAACGAGGCGTGACACTGAAACTGAAGGCGCGCCTGGCCGCCGCCAGCGCGGACACAGCCGTGCTCAGCACCGGCGAGGTCATCCCCACGCGCACCTTGGTCTCTACCGTTCCCGCCGGCCCGGTGCCGTTGATCCAATCGCTGGAATGCGAAAAGGAACGGGGCAAGCTGCCGACGACCTCTACGATGGAGCTCAAGGGCTACGAGGGACAGGTGTGGGTTTTGGGCGATTGCGCCGCCATCCACATGGAGGACGGTTCCACCGCGCCACCCACTGCGCAGCACGCCGTACGGGAAGCCCGAACCGCAGCGGCTAATGTCGTGGCGACGCTGCGCGGCCAGCCACCGACCGGGTTCGCCTTCCGTGGCCTAGGCAAGATGGGCTCGCTCGGCCACCACTCGGCGGTCGCCGAGGTGTTTGGATTCTGCTTCAGCGGATTCTTTGCCTGGTTCTTATGGCGGACCATCTACCTGATGAAGCTGCCCGGCCTGAACCGCAAGCTGCGCGTGGCCCTGGATTGGCTTACGGCTCTGCTGTTCCCCATGGACTTGGTGCAATTGCGCGTGCAGGCCTCGCGCACCATCTGCACCGGACACTTCGAACCCGGGGAAACGGTGTTTCAGCAGGGCGATCTGGGCGACAGCATGTACGTGGTTCGCTCCGGAGAAGTGGAGATCATCCGCGACGGCGTGAGTGTCGTCCGGTTGGGAGCGGGCGAGTACTTTGGGGAATTGGCGTTGCTGCACGAGCACGGCCGCAGCGCGACGGTGCGCGCCACCAAGCCCACCGACGTGCTGCTGATCCCCAAGCGGGAGTTCGTCGAATTGCTCGCCGCCTTCCCCGAGTTTAGCGCCGGCCTGGCCGGCATCGCCGCCCAGCGGCGCGCTGGGATCAGCGAGGGACCGACTCGATAAGCGCGAGTTGCATTAGACTACCCAGCGGCGTATTACGGTTCGGAGACGGCACTCCAAGCGGGAGGAACGGCGATGGCACAACACAAGTATGTCCCATGGAAGTCAGTGGAACTTGAGGATTTGAACCCTCTGCTGAAGCGGCAGTTCGTGGTGGGGGAGAATGTGATGATCGCACGCATCCTGTTGAAGAAAGGGTGCGTGGTTCCGCTGCACAGCCACCACAACGAGCAAGTCACCTACATCCTGGAAGGGGCTTTGAAGTTCAGCCTGAAGGATCAGGAGATTACCGTCCGGGCGGGCGAGGTGCTGTGCATACCTCCGAATGTGCCGCACGAGGCGGTTGCCCTCGAAGACACCGTCGATCTCGACATCTTCACTCCTCCCCGCGAAGACTGGATTGCCAAGACCGATGCCTACCTCCGAGGCGGCACAGCCCAAGCCAGGCAATAAAACAGGTTTTCGGCTCTGGTTCGACGTTCGAAGCATGCCGGGATTGCACCATCTTAGAGAATTGACCTTCCCCGCCAATTGCAGTAGGTTGCGCCTCATGATGGTAACCATGCTTTACGAAAGCAGATTCCACAGAGTGTTGATCTCAGCGGGAGTTTGCGCCCTGGTCATGGCCGG
>DATNJE010000374.1:0-3394 GCA_035604095.1 Terriglobales bacterium | reverse complement strand
CCGAAGGTGCCGTTCCCAGTGCCGGAGAGCCCGAGGCTGAAGCAGTCCTACGGGATCCGTGGCGGGCACGAGTACGTGTGGCATTGCCACATCCTGGAACATGAAGAGCATGACATGATGCGGCCGCTGGTCGTGCTTTAGGCGCAGCCGGCCTAGAGTCGTGCTCCTTGCCCGGGGGAGCCCATCAGTCCACGGCCAGGATGGGCCAGCCCCGGGCGGTTTCTTGACCGGAGGGAGGGTGGAGCAGGCCTTCAGGCCTGCATTAATGCGGCCCGTTGAATTGCTGGCTTCCAGCCCCTGAGGCAGCTCAATAGCCGCACCGAGAACATGCACACCAGCAGCACCTCAGCGGCTAAGGCCAAACACCAAGGACGCTGCCATTATGCAAGGCTGAAGCCCTGCTCCACCCAGTCTCGTCCGACGTCGTGAATAATCCAGGCTGGCCGGGGGCATGGCTTGCAGCCAGCGGCGCGAACGGCGATACTGTCGAGCCACTTGCGGAGGTCTTTTATGCAGCATTCGTCAGGTTTCTTGAAGCTGGTCAACGACGCCAAGCAGCGCGTCCGCGAAACCACCGTGGATGATGTCAAGGACAAGCTCGACCAGGGGGAGAAGTTCGTGCTGATCGACGTGCGCGAGGAGAGCGAGTACGCCAAAGACCATCTGCCGGGCGCGATCCACCTGGGCAAGGGGATCATCGAGCGCGATATCGAGCAGCGCGTGCCCGATCCCAAGACGCCCATCGTGCTCTACTGCGGCGGGGGCTTCCGCTCGGCTCTCTCCGCCGACAACCTGCAGAAGATGGGATACACCAACGTCCTTTCCATGGATGGTGGCATTCGGGTGTGGCGGGAGAAGAACTTGCCGCTGACGAAAGGCTAGCCGGCGCGCCTTATGGCGACGCGGCGTTCCGGCGGGAGCACAGCCACGCTGCGGGACCGCATGCGCGGGCTGGGTTTGCGGTGGGCGTCGAGTTCCAGCATGCGCGCCAGCAGGGTCAGCCACATGCGGCCCTCTTCCCTATCGGCGGAGGCGGCCATCCGCCGCAGCGTGGCGGCGTCGCGACGCGCGATGGCATCGTGGATCTGTCGTCCCAATTTATCGTTAGCCACGAGTGGCGCTCCTCGAAGCCCGGCCCGTGCGCGAGCGGCCTGGGACTGGCGGCGCACCCAGGGCCTGGACACGCGGCGCAAGGATACGCTTGCACCGCATATCGTGCAAGCCCGTTTTTTGTGCAATCGCAAGCCGCCGAAATATCGGGGGCTAAGCGGCCGCATGAGCTTCAACCGGGCAATCCCCCGACGGTGTGAGCGCTGACCGCGAGTGTGTGACCTCTATCACATCCAGAGGCGCTCCCAACCCGCTACCCTGCTGCCGTCTTCCAAGGCCCTCGAACCGAATGCAACCGGCAGGCGCCGCTCCCCCAACCCGTGGCGCGAACGTCTGCGCGACCTGACACATGAGCGTTAATATTGGCTTGGACATCGGGGCGGTCAGCCTGAAGCTGGCGGCTCTCGGCACCCCGGGCGACGCCGCGCTGTTCCAATCGCTGGCCGAGGAGAAGCCCGACGGCTTCTTCCCCGGACACTTCCCTGCCGCGAGCGCGTGGGCGGAACGTCCGCTGGTGCTCTCGCGCTATCGCCGCATCCAGGGCAGTCCCATCCAGTCCACCTTCGACCTGCTCAAAGAGTTCTACGAGTGCGTTCCGGAGCAGGCGGTGGAAGGCATCCGCGTGACCGGCTCCGGCAGCCAGCTCATCGCCAGGATTCTCGGCATTTATTTCGAGAACGAGTTCCGCGCGCTGGCCAAGGGAGTACGCGTGTTCTATCCCGAGGTGCGGACGGTCTTCGAAATGGGAGGCGAGGCTTCCAAGTACCTGCGCCTGGAGCCGGGGGAAGAATCGAAGTACCTGGGGATCGTGGACTATTCGGCGAGTGGAGACTGCGCCGCGGGCACCGGCTCGTTCATCGACCAGCAAGCTTCGCGCCTGTTGTACTCGGTGGATGAGGTGGGCGGGGCCGCGGCCTCGGCCAGTTGCGCGGCGCGGATCGCGGGACGCTGCTCGGTGTTCGCCAAGAGCGACATGATCCATGCCCAGCAGAAGGGCTACACCACCGAGCAGATCCTACGCGGCCTGTGTGACGCGGTAGCGCGCAACTTCAAGTCCAGCATCGTCAAGGGTCGCGAAGTGGCGCCGCCGGTGGCTTTCATCGGTGCGGTGGCGCTGAACCAGGGTGTGCGCAACGCGCTGCGCGAAGTTTTCAAGCTGGAAGAATCGCAGTTTTTGGTGCCCGAGCTGCACGCCTGGATGAGCGCCGTGGGCGCCGCGCTGTTCGAAGCTGAGGAGACGCGCAAGCGCTCCTTCAAGCGCATCCATCAGTTGCAGCGGCATGCCACGGCCAAGCGCAGCTTCGCCGGCGCCGATCCGCTCTCCATGCAACAGGTGGTGCTGCTGCGTGATCGCGTGGACGACACTCGCCAGCTCGCGCCCGGCGAGATCGTCGACGCCTATCTTGGGATTGACATCGGCTCGGTGAGCACCAACCTGGTCGCCATCGATGCGGCCGGCAACGTGCTGCACGAGATCTACCTGCGTACTCAGGGCCGTCCCATTGAAGTGGTGAATCAGGGACTGGCGGAGATCCAAGCCGTGCTGGGACCGCAGCTTCAGATCCGCGGCGTAGGGACAACGGGGTCGGGCCGGGAACTGATCGGCGAATTGGTGGGCGCCGACACCGTCAACGACGAGATCACCGCTCATAAGACCGGTTCCATGCACGTCTGCCGGCGGCTGGACATGGAGCCGGTGGACACCATCTTCGAGATCGGCGGGCAGGACTCCAAATTCATCAGCATCGACCGCGGCGTGGTGGTGGACTTCACTATGAATGAAGCCTGTGCCGCCGGCACTGGCTCCTTCCTGGAAGAGCAGGCGGAAAAGCTGGGAGTGCAGATCAAAGGTGAGTTCGCGCGGCTGGCGATGGAGTCGCGGAGCCCGGCGCGGCTGGGCGAGCGCTGCACCGTGTTCATGGAGCGCGACGTCACCGGGCTGATGCTGAAGGGCGCGGAGGTCGGCGACCTGTGCGCCGGTCTGGCGTACTCGGTGGCGCTGAACTATTTGAACCGGGTGGTGCGCGGCCGCCGCATCGGCAACGTGATCTACTTCCAGGGCGGCACGGCGTACAACGATGCAGTGGCGGCGGCGTTCTCGCAGATCCTCGGCAAGCGCATCATCGTCCCACCGCACAACGGTGTGATCGGCGCCATCGGCATGGCGTTGATCGCGCGCGACCTCATGCAGGCTTCCGCGCAGCCCAGCCGGTTCCGCGGCTACGATTTGGACCTGGTCGATTACCAGACTCGCGAGTTCGTCTGCCACGCCTGCTCCAATTAC
>DATNJE010000373.1:0-4770 GCA_035604095.1 Terriglobales bacterium | reverse complement strand
CCGTCAGCTCGGCGCTCGGCCTCGTCGGTAAGTTTAGGGAGAAGCACCTCTTCTTCGATGTATTGCCGTACTTTCTCCGCATGCTGGCGGCGGTAACCTTCGTAATCGTTCGCAATCCCGGCATCACCGCGGGCGATGAATCCGTATGGTTCGATCAGTCCCTTGTCTCTCAGCCGCAGCAGGTTGGAAAGCGACGCATCCACCTGCTTGAGTCTTCCTGATGCGATCCCCTCCGTGGCTGCGTTAGCGACGGCTGCGAGTGCCGCTGCCTCTTCCTTGAGTCCCCCCGCGTCAATGGTGATGGTTTTTGCCCCATCCTTTTCGGTTTCTTTCAACGGAGACTCGTTCCTTGGGTTTACGAGGTCGTAGCCCGCACGATCAGCCCATTGCCTCAGGCCTATCCACGAAGCCTGCAAGAAGGGCGCTACCACGACCGCGTCCACGAACTTGTGCCGAGCTTCTCCGAGCTTGCCGGCGCGCATCAGGGAGTCTCCCCAGTAGCGGTACGCAGTGGGCTGATTCGGGTCGATCTGGATAGCCCGCGCGTACCATTCGCCCGACGAGCCGTATTGACCTTTCTTAAAGTACGCGTCGCCCGCGTACAGAGCGGCATGGTAATTATTGGGATCGAGGACGGTTGTCTGCACGTACCAGCGCAATGCCTCGTCCAGGTCGCCGCGCCCGAACGCTGCTTCTGCCTTTCGCATCGACTCGTCGGCCTCGCTTCGGTCGGAGTACGGCTTGCACTCGGCGTTCTCCGGAAGACCCTCAAGCACGACTTGCAGCAGGTTACTGTTGTCGCCCAGTTCCTTCGCCTGCAACAACACCTTTCTCGCTCGAGCTTTCTCCCGGCGGCAGGCCTCTACGTCCTTCGCTACTGAGGAACGGTGGAGTATTGCCATCCCCAATGCCTCCAGGACTTGCACATCCTTCGGGTTGGCATCAGCGAGCTTCTCAAGAAGCGGCAGCGCCTGTTCCACCCTGTGCTGATCGTAAAGTTCGAACGCCCGCTTCCGGAGTTCTTTATTTGCCTGCTGCGCGCCCGCGCATGTAATCAGAAGGGCGGTAGCCGCTATCGCCACCAAAACACCTCGTATACAACTGCGACGAATCATGATTGCATCCCTCGCTCGCATGTAGATAGACACCACAACCAGCCGTTGCGGTGGCGTGGAGCCTCCCTTATACCGCTTCCAGAGCAGATAAGCGTCGCTTTTGGTCTACCGTTCCATTATTGGAACGCGTCGGGATGTTCGGCTTGCGGACTGGGATTCGCCATTGGTGCTGCACGCGCAACTCGTCCTCGTGCTACATTTCAGTAGCCCATGATCTGGTACATCTTCGTGCTCATTCTTCTGGCCGGCGCCGCCGCCGGCCAAAATCAGGCGCAAGTTTCCCGCGCCGCCAACGCGCATACCTTCGACGCAGCCGCGGCACAACGATTCGCCAGCCTGGCGCTGGCCTGCGTGCACAAGGAGTATCCCAACAAGATCTCGCACTCCATGCTGAGCGACGCCGACGTGGCGCCGCCGCGCAAGCTCACGCCCGCCTTCTACGGCTGCTACGACTGGCACTCCTCCGTCCACGGACACTGGCTGCTGGTCCGCCTGCTGCGCACCCATCCCAACGCACCGTTTGCGGCCGCGGCACGTAGCGCCCTTGAGCAAAGCTTGACTTCCGCCAACATCGCGCAAGAAGCTGCCTACCTGAACGCCGAAGGCCGCGCCAGCTTCGAGCGGCCCTACGGACTGGCGTGGTTGCTCCAGCTCGGGCAAGAACTGCGGGAGTGGGAGAAGTCGAGCCTCGCTGACGACGATTCTTCGCCTGATCCGCTGCCGGAGCAGCTTGCCGCCACCCTGCGTCCGCTGGAGCAGGCCGCCGCCGGCCGCCTTAAGACCTGGCTGCCGAAGCTGTCGTACCCGGTGCGCTCCGGCGAGCACAGCCAGACCGCGTTCGCGCTCGGGCTGATGATCGACTATGCGCGCTCGGCCGACGACCGCGCTTTCCTCGATCTGCTCCTGCGCAAAGCCCGCGACTACTACCAGAAGGACGAGAGCTGCCCGCTCGCCTACGAACCTTCCGGCGAGGATTTCCTCTCGCCGTGTCTCGCGGAAGCCGACGTCATGCGGCGCGTGCTCACGCCTGAGGATTTTGCCGGCTGGCTGCGCGGGTTCATGCCGCAGCTTCCGACCGATGGCGCTGGCCCGTGGATTGAGCCGGCCGTGGTCACCGATCCCAGCGATCCCAAGCTGGCGCACCTGGACGGCTTGAATCTAAGCCGCGCCTGGATGCTGGAGGGCATCGCCTCGGGGTTGCCTGCGGGCGATCCGCGCCTGCCGGCCTTGCGCGCTTCCGCCGCCGCCCATCGCGAAGCCGGACTCGCCTCGGTCACCGGCGCTCACTACGAAGGCGGACACTGGCTAGGCAGCTTCGCCGTGTATCTCACCACCGGCCGCGGCCTCAACCACTGAGTTACACGCGTTCGAGCTGCTCCCGCGTGCGCTCGCCGCGCACGTTGCCGGTGTTGAGCGTGCTGCGCGGCTCGAACAGCACTACGTGGACTTCTTCCTCGGCTACCGGCATGTGCTCCACGCCGCGCGGCACGATGCAGAACTCGCCAGGACCCATCCACAGGTCGCCGTCGCGGAAGCGTATGCACAGGCGGCCTTTCACCACCAGAAACATCTCGTCCTCGGCCTCGTGGTGGTGCCATACGAACTCTCCCTTGAACTTCACCAGCTTGACGTAGCTGTCGTTCACTTCGCCGACGATCTTCGGGCTCCAGTGCTCGGTGAAGTGGGAGAACTTTTCGGCCAGGTTGATCGTTGCAGGTTTCATGTCTGCACCATTGTCATCCCGAGCGCAGCGAGGGATCTTGGTTTTTCAGTCTGCCGCCGGCTTCTTTTCTTCCGGCGCGGGCACCAGGCCGAGCGCCTGCGCCGAGACCTGGTCGGCCGTTCGGGTGTGGAACCAGTTCGGGTAAAGCAGCGCCGGCTCAGTCAGCGCGTCGAGTTCCGCGACCTCCGACGGCGTCAGCTCCACATCCACCGCGCCGAGGTTGTCATCGAGTTGCGACATCTTGCTCGCACCTAGCAGGATGGTCGAGACGAACGGCTTGGCCAGCAACCACGCCAGCGCCACCTGCGCGACGCTAGCCCTGTGCCGCTCGCCGATCGAGCGCATGCGGTCGATCAGGTCCCAGGCGCGCTCGCGGTCGAGCGGCAGGAAGTCGCCGTACGCGAGACGGCCTTTGCCACCTCCGGGATCCTGGCGCGTGTAGCGGCCGGTGAGAAATCCGCCGGCCAGCGGACTCCAGACCACGATGCCGATGCCCGCGTCCGCGCAGAACGGCGCGATCTCGTACTCGATGTCGCGCCCGACCAGCGAGTAGTACATCTGCGCCGCGACAAAGCGCGCGTAATTGTGGCGCTCCTGTATGCCAACGCACTTGGCCGACTGCCACGCCGAAAAATTCGAGTAGCCTACGTAGCGCACCAGGCCTCGCTGCACCAGGTTGTCGAGCGCGCGCGCCGTCTCTTCGAGCGGCGTGTAGGGGTCCAGGCGGTGGATCGAGAGCAAGTCGATGTAGTCGGTCCCCAGGCGCTTGAGCGATGCTTCGGCGGCCGAGATCACGTATCCGTACGACGACCCGGCGCGGATGATGGCGGGGCCCGAGCGGAAGCCGATCTTGGTGGAGATGACGGCGTCGGCGCGCCTCGGCTTCAACGCCTTGCCCAGAATCTGCTCCGACTGGCCGTTGGCGTAGCCGTCGGCGGTATCGAAAAAGTTGATGCCGGCGTCGAGCGAGCGCCCGACCAGCGCGTCCGCCGTCTTCTCGGGCGTATTGAAGACGTGCGCCATCGGACTGTCCGGCGCCGACCCGAAGGTCATTGCCCCGAACGCCAGCCGCGAAATGATGAGTCCGGTATTGCCCAGGCGGGTGTATTGCATGGCGACCTCCGGTTTCATGGACGGCGTGGAACACCTGCGCGATTCAGTATTTCGTTTTCTCCACGGAGACACCGAGGCACGGAGATGACTCCCTGCCCCCTGCTTGATTCAGCGTGATACATTCAATGGTTCTGTCTATGCCCGCGTCGTCACCCGTCCGCGTCCGCTTTGCCCCTTCGCCCACCGGATACCTGCACGTGGGCGGAGCGCGCACGGCGCTGTTCAACTGGCTCTACGCCCGCCACACCGGGGGAACGTTCATCCTGCGGATCGAGGACACCGACTTCGAGCGCTCCACCCAGGAGATGGTCGAGGGCATCCTGGTGGGCATGCGCTGGATCGGGCTCGACTGGGACGAGGGTCCATTCTTCCAGTCGCAACGGCTGGAGCTCTACCGCTCGACCGCCGCCCGCCTGGTCCAATCCGGCCACGCCTACTACTGCTTCTGCACCAAAGAGCTGCTGGAGCAGCGCCGCGCCGCCGCCCCGGCCGCGGGCCAGGCCGCCAAGGACGACGATCCCTGCCGCCGCATTCCCAAAGATGATGCCGAGCGCCGCCGCGCGGCCGGCGAGGCCGCGGCTGTTCGCTTTGCTGTTCCCGAATCGGGATCGACCCGTTTCGACGATGCCGTCTTCGGGCCCATCGACATCTCGAACGCCGAGATCGAGGATTTCGTCTTGCTGCGCTCCGACGGCGTGCCCACCTACCACCTGAGCGTGGTGGCCGATGACCTCGACATGCGCATCACTCACATCATCCGCGGCGCCGACCACGTCTCCAACACGCCCAAGCAGAAGCTGCTCTACGAAGCCCTGGGCG
>DATNJE010000372.1:0-12942 GCA_035604095.1 Terriglobales bacterium | reverse complement strand
GCGAAGTCATCTACGTGGATTGCGGCTACAACATCATGGGATTCTGAGGACAAAATCCACCACGGAGACACAGAGGCACAGAGATCTTGAATCCTATTTTTCTCCGTGCCTCCGTGCCTCTGTGGTGAAAATGATTTTTCGGTCGTTCTCGTCCAACAGGCGCTCGATCGTGATTTCCACGTCGCGCTGGCGCAGAAATCGCGCGAACTTTTCGCCCCACTCGATCAGCACGACGCTGTTTTCGTCGAAGAGGTCGTCAAGGCCGAGAGTGTCCAGCTCGCGCTGCGTGTCCACCCGGTAGAGATCGACGTGATACACGTTCACGCTCGGCCCGCGGTATTCGTGAATCAGAGTGAAGGTGGGGCTGGTCACATTTTCCTGGGATGCGGCATGGAAGCCCTCGGCGATTCCCTTGATCAGAGTGGTCTTCCCTGCCCCGAGAGCTCCGCGCAGAACCACCAGCTTGGGCGGACTCAACTCGGGCGCAAGACGCCGTCCCAATTCCGTGGTCTCTTCGGCGGAGTGGGTGAGGAACTCCTTCATGACCACGCGGGCGAGGGCAGCTCGTTCAGCCATACATATTTTTCGCGTGCGGATGCCTTGACGCGGCGAATGGCCTCGGGCAGCGCCGCCAGCAGGTCGGTAGCCGTCAACGAGAGCTCGCCTTGTGCTTCGCAAGCCACATCGCCGGCCAAGCCGTGCAAGTAAACAGCGGCGACAATCGCCTCGGAAGCGGGTGATCCCGCGCTCGAGCTCGCGGACTTTTTGGGGAGCCCTTGCGCCCACAAACCGGCCACCATGCCGGTGAGGATGTCTCCCATTCCGCCGGTCGCCATGCCGGGATTGCCGCTGTGGTTCACCCACACGCGCCCATCAGGCAGCGCGGTCAGGGTGCGATGTCCCTTGAGGACGAGTACGAGCTTGTGCTCTTGCGCGAACCTGCGGGCGATTGCCAGGCGATCTTTTTCGACATCGGCGACCGTTCCGCCGATCAGGCGCGCCATCTCGCCGGGATGAGGCGTCAGCACCAGCGGGTGTGCCGAGCCATCCAGCTTCTCCACCGCGCCCTGGAACGCGTTCAACCCGTCGGCGTCGATCACCATCGGCACGCGAAATTTCTCGACGAGCGTGCGCACGAACTCGGTGGTCTCGGCGTGGCGCCCGATGCCAGGTCCGAGCGCGATCACCGACTTGCCCTGAATGAGCGCATCCATGCGGCCATACTCGAGCGCGCGCAGGGAGATCGTCCCGGTTTCGGTTTCTTCGAGCGGCTCCGTCATCAGTTCGGGCCTGAAGGCGGCGACGGTCCCGAGCACCGAGCGCGGGCACGCCACCGTAACCAGTCCCGCTCCCGAACGCAGCGCGGCCATGCCAGCCATCGCGGCAGCGCCGGCCTTTCCCAGCGAACCGCCGACCACGAACACGTGTCCGTAGCTGCCTTTGTTGGCCTCGGGATCGCGGGGCGAAAGCGGGCTCGCCATCTCACGCCACGTAGGGACTTCCAGACCCAAGCTAGAGACGATCGCTTCCTCAGGAGAGCCAATAGGCGCCACCATGACCGGTCCGAGAACCGCGCTGCTGAACAGGTGCGCCGGCTTGGGCGCGGTGAAGGTCACCGTGGCGCGGGCAGGGACGATTGGACTGCCCGCATCCGGGCGCAACCGCATCTCGTCGGAATCCAGGCCTGAAGGAATGTCGATGGCCACAATCGGACGGTCAGCCTTTGCGAACGCCTCGATCGCGTCCGCGTAGAAGCCCTTCACCGGCGGGCGAAAGCCTGTGCCCAGAATACCGTCTATGAGTACGTCGGCCTGGTATACCTGCTGGGCTGCTGCGCTTCGCAGTTCTTCTTCCTTGCGCGCCAGCACCGGCTGAAGCGGCAGCCGCTTGAACATCGCGGCAGCATCGCCCTTGAGTTCTGTGGGATCGGCCAGCAGCAAAATGGAAACCCGCATCCCAGCCTCGTGCAGCTTGCGCGCCGCGACGAAGCCATCGCCGCCATTGTTTCCTTTGCCACAAATCACGCCGACGCTTTCGGCGCCGAAGTAGCGCCGCAGCACGAAGTCAGCGACTGCCGTCCCCGCGTTTTCCATCAGCGTGAGCGAGGGGACGCCGAAGCGCTCGCTGGTGGCGCGGTCGATCTCGCGCATTTCGGCAGCAGTGACGATCTTCATCGCGCACGCGTAGCGGTGTTTTCGAGCCGGCGCAGGCTCGCGGGCTCGCCCATGGCGATCAGGTAATCGCCGGCTTCGATGCGGTCTTCCGGCGCGGGGTTGAAGCGCATGCCTGCGCCCGCACGCTTGATGGCCAGCACGATCACGCCCATCTCCTGGCGGATGCGCGAACTCTCGATGGTCTTGCCGGCAAAGCTGGAGCCGTTCTCCACGTGGACCTCTTCGATCTCCAGGTCGAGCTTGCCTTCGCGCGCCGTGGCGATGTCGAGGAAGTCGAGCACGTGCGGGCGCAGGAACGATTGCGCAATGCGATGGCCGGCGAAGGTGTAGGGCGAGATCACGGTATCGGCGCCGGCCGAGACCAGGTGCTTCTCCGCTTGCTCCTCGCTGGCGCGTGCGATGATGCGCAGCTTTGGATTGAGGCTGCGCGCGGTGAGCACGATGTACATGTTGGTGGCGTCGGTGGTGGTGGCCGCGACCAGCCCGCGAGCGCGCTCGATGTGGGCATCGCGCAGGATCTTCTCCTGGGTGGCGTCGCCCACGAGCGTCAGCCAGCCAGCGTCGCTGTATTTGGCGAGCTTCTCGGCGTCATTCTCGACAATGACGAAGGGAATAGACTCGTGCGCCAGCTCGCGTGCCGTGCTGCGCCCGACGCGCCCGGCCCCGCACAGGATGTAATGTTCCTTCAGACGTTCGATCTCGCGCTCCATACGGCGTCTGCCGAAGAACTGTCCGAGCTCGAATTCTAACAAAGCCTGGGTGGCGGTCCCGATGCCCAGGAAGAGCATGCCCACGCCGAGGATGATGAGTGTGACATTGAAGATGCGGCCGGCGTGCGAAAGCGGATGCACTTCCTGGTAGCCGATGGTGGTGAACGTGGTCACCACCATGTAGAAGCCGTCGAACCACGGCCAGCCTTCGATGAAGTGAAAGCCCGCCGTCCCGGCGGCGACCAGCACCGCCAGGGTGGCCACAATGATCTTCAGGTTGCGCAGGGCCTTCACGGAGGAAGTTTCAAGTTTCGGGTTTCAAGTTTCAAGCAAAAAGAAAAACCCTCCGCCCGAGCGGAGGGTATGAATAGGAATAGCAACGTCAGTCGGCCATTGCTCCCCGACCTACCGGCTTTTGCCCGCCGCCTGTACCCGGCTGTGATAGCGACCGTAGCCAAAGTACACCACCATGCCAATGATTAGCCACACCAGCAGCCGCAGCCAGGTGTCGCCCGGCAGGCTGACCATCATCAAACCGGAGACCAGGATACCCAGGATGGGGACAAGCGGCACCAGAGGCGTCTTGAACGGGCGCGGCAGCTCCGGCCGGCGCACGCGCAGGACCCACACCCCGGCGCAGACGATGACGAACGCCAGCAACGTTCCGATGCTGACCAGCTCGCCCAGAATGCCGATGGGAATCAGCGCGGCGAAGAATGCGACGAAGATGCCGACGGTGATGGAGGAAATATATGGCGTGCGGAAGCGCGGGTGCACGGCGCCCGCCCACTGCGGGAGCAAGCCGTCGCGCGACATGGAGAAGAACACACGCGACTGTCCCAGCAACATCACCAGCATCACGCTGCCCAGGCCGGCGATGGCGCCCAGCTTCACCAGAATGCTGCCCCAGCGAACGCCCGTGGCATCGATGCCTACCGCGACCGGGTCGGGCACGTTCAGCGTGGTGTAGGAAACGATGCCCGTGAGCAATCCCGACACCAGAATGTAGAGGATGGTGCAGATGACGAGTGAGCCAAGAATTCCGATCGGCATGTCCTTCTGCGGGTTCTTGGCTTCCTGGGCGGCGGTGGAGACCGCGTCGAAGCCGATATAGGCGAAGAAAATCACGCCCGCGGCGCGTGCGATCCCCGACCAGCCGTACTTGCCGAAATCGCCGGCGTTGGGCGGGATGAAGGGGTGCCAGTTCGCGGTCGCCACCGCAGGGTGCGCCAGCACGTAACGGGCAGCGATGCCGATGAACACCAGCACGATCGCAACCTTCACGATCACGATCGCGGAATTGAAATCCGCCGACTCCTTGATGCCGATCACCAGGATGGCGGTGACCGCCGCAATCGCCACAAACGCGACGACGTTGAACACCGCGGTCACGTTCGGCAGGCTGCCGGGATCGACGCCGTGTTTCTGCAAGGTGGGGAGGATCGTGGCCAGCCGCTCCCAGCGGTTGTGGTAGAGGACCAGGGCGGTGCCGGGCGTGGCCGTCAATTGCGGCGGGAGGTGAATGCCGAAATCCTGCAGGAAGCTGACCACGTACCCGCTCCATCCCGAAGCCACCGTGGCCGCGCCGAAGGCGTACTCGAGGATCAGATCCCAGCCGATGATCCAGGCAAAGATTTCGCCCAGTGTGGCGTAGCCGTAGGTGTAGGCCGAGCCGGCGATGGGGATCAGCGACGCGAATTCGGAATAACAAAGCCCGGCGAAGACGCAACCGACGCCCGCCAGGATGAACGACAGCACGATGGCGGGCCCGGCGTACTGCGCTGCCGCCGCACCCGTCAGCACAAAAATTCCAGCCCCGATGATCGCGCCGATGCCCAGGGTGATCAGGTTGATGGGTCCCAAGGCGCGCTTGAGCGTGTGTTCGCCGGCTTCCTCAGATTCCTCGCGCAACATCTCCAGCGGCTTGGTCTTGAGCAGATCCATGCTCTCTCCTTAGTCGGCGCTCGCGTGTGGGGCCAGTCCGGCCCGGCGCGTCAGAAAATACACGGGAATCCCCACCAGCACAATGATGAGGCCCGGCCAGGTGTACTGGGGTTTATATCTCAGTAATACGACATCTATAAACACAGCCATCACGATATAAATCGCCGGCAACACCGGATAGCCAAAGGCCCGATATGGCCGCTCGGCATTGGGCTGGGTGCGCCGCAGCACGAACAGCCCCAGGATGGTCAGGATGTAGAACACCAGCACGGCGAAGATGATGTAGTCCAGCAACTGCCCGTAGGTCCCGGAGAGGCACAAGAGGCAGGTCCAGATGGCCTGCACTACCAGCGCATATACCGGCGTCCGGTACTTGGGATGAATATGCGCGGCGTGGCGAAAGAACAGGCCATCCTTGGCCATGGCGTAGTAGACGCGCGCGCCCGCCAGGATCAGGCCGTTGTTGCACCCAAACGTGGACACGAGAATGGCGGCCGCCATCAAAGCTCCACCGGCAGCGCCGAACATGCCGATCATGGCCGCCGTGGCCACGCGGTCCTCGGTCGCAAACTGGATGCCGCGCGCTATCACGCTGGCACCGTGCGGGTCGCCGTGCAGCGGCAGCACGTTCAGGTAGGCGAAGTTGGCAAGAATATAGAGCCCAATCACCACGCCCGTTCCCAGAGCCAGGGACAGCGGCAGATTGCGCTTGGGAATCTTCACTTCTCCGGCGGTGAAGGTGACGTTGTTCCAGGCATCGGCGGAGAACAGCGACCCGACCTGCGCCACCGAGAGCAAGGTGATCACCAGCAGGAACGGCGAAGCGATGCCGATTTCGGCGTGCTGGGCGCCCAATTGCCAGAAATTGGTGAAGTTGGCGGCCACCGCGGCGGGGTTGCGGAAGAGCAGCGCCCCGGCGATCACCAGCCCCAGCAGGGCCGCGGTCTTGGCGAAGGTGAAGACGTTCTGGATGGCCGCCCCGGTCTTGATGCCGAAAACATTGACCACGGTGAGCGCTACGATAGTGATGATGGCCATCAGGTTCTGCGTGTTCAGCCCCACGTGCATGTCGCCCAGCACCATCGGCCCAAGGTGGATCGGCGGCGCCTTCCACAGGTGAATGATCCAGTTCGTGGAGGAGATCGAGGGAAAGAACACGCCCAGGAATTTGCCGAAGGCCACGCCCACGGCAGCAATGGTTCCCGTCTGGATCACCAGGAACAAGGTCCAGCCGTAAAGGAATCCCCAGAGCGGACCGAGCGACTCGCGCAGGTAAACGTACTGGCCGCCGGCCTTGGGCATCATGGCGGCAAGCTCGCCGTAGGCCAGCGCGCCGGTGATGGTCATGAATCCGGTCACCGCCCAGGCCAGGATCAGGAGACCCGGAGAATCGACGAGACGGGCAATGTCAGCGGAGACGATGAAGATGCCGGAGCCGATCATGGAGCCCATGACCAGCGTCGTTGCACTGGTCAGGCCCAGCCCCTTGACCAGTTCCTGTTCGGGGACGGCTTGGGCTTGCGCCTGGCTGCTCATTTGTGTGCTTGTTTTACCCTAAAACACGCAGGAATGCTGCAACAGATTTCGCCGGACCATGTACTAAATCGGAAATGACCGCGACCGAATCCGCGCCCGCCTCGATTACCGAGGCGCAGTTGCTGCGGGTGATTCCCCCGATCGCGACCAAGGGCTTGCGGATAGCGGCGCGGGCTGCGCGAACTCCCTCGAGACCGACGACGGGATCGGGGTTCTGCTTGGAAGCGGTCGCGAAGACCGGGCCGATGGCGATGTAGTCCGCCGAGGTTTGGTCGGCTTGTATCACCTGCTCGGTTGAGTGCGTCGAAACGCCCACCCAGAGCTGGTCTCCGACGACCGCCCTTGCGCTCTCCGGCGAGAGGTCTTCCTGTCCAACATGTACGCCGTCGAAACTCGCGGCCAGGCACAGGTCGGCGCGGTCGTTCATGATCAGACGCACTTCGGAACCGAGGGCTCGCCGCAGTTCGCGGGCGTCGCTCAACATCTGGCGGCCGCTGCCGGTTTTGTTGCGGTACTGGATGAGCGTGGCGCCGCCTTCCACCAACTCGCGAGCGAAAGCAGCCACGCGGGCCGCCTGGTCGCCGGCGCCGGGAAGAAGGTCGGGGTCGATGATGGCGTAAAGGCGAGGGAGCATTCTTGTTTGGCGGGAGGGCACGGCTTCAGCCGTGCCGCAAGCGCATCGTTGAATTGTCATCCCGAGCAGCGCGAAACGAGCTTGCGAGCAGAGCGCGTCGCGAGGGATGGGAGCCTCTGGAATCGCGGCAAGTCACAAACCAAGATTCCTCGCCCCGTCCTCGTTCGCCTACGCTCGCTCGGTCGGGCTCGGAATGACAATACATTACAAGCTCCTGCGGCACGGCTGAAGCCGTGCCCTCCCGCAGGTCTCGCCAATCAGGGTAAGGATTTTTTCCACCGCAGTCACCGAGCCGCCTTCTGCTTCGCCAGAAAGCGCTCCATAAACTTGGTATCGAACTCGCCGGCGCGAAAATCCGGGTCGGCCATGATCTTGCGGTGCAGGGGAATCGAGGTGTAGATCCCCTCGACGATGAACATCTCCAGCGCGCGCGACATGCGGGAGATCGCCTCGTTCCGGTCTTTGCCGTGGGTGATCAGCTTGGCAATCAGCGAGTCGTAATACGGCGGAATCACCGCCTCGGTGTAGGCCGCAGTATCCAAGCGCACGCCGGTGCCTCCCGGCGTTTGGAACACCTTGATCTTGCCCGCTGAAGGGACGAACGTCTCGGGATGCTCAGCGTTGATGCGGCACTCGATGGCGTGGCCGCGCCGCTCGATGCGATGGCCGTTCAACACCGCATCCAGGCGCTCGCCGGCGGCGAGACGGATCTGGCTCTTGACCAGATCGACGCCGGTGACCATCTCCGTGACCGGATGCTCGACCTGGATGCGGGTGTTCATCTCCATGAAGGTCAGGGAGCCGTCTTCATCCATCAGGAACTCCACCGTGCCGGCATTCACGTAGCCGATGCGGCTGAGAGCGGAGACGAGACGGTCTCCGATTTCGCGGCGCATCTCCGGCGTGACCTTGACCGAGGGCGATTCCTCCAGCAGCTTCTGATGGCGCCGCTGGATGCTGCACTCACGTTCGCCCAGGCTGACCACGTTCCGGTACTTGTCGGCCAGGATCTGGAACTCGATGTGGCGGGGCCGCTCGATGAACTTCTCCATGTAGAGGTCGCCGTTACCGAACGCGGCGGCGGCTTCCGACCTGGCGGCGTGGAACAAGGCGGGCAGTTCCTCGGCGCTGCGGATCACGCGCATGCCGCGTCCGCCACCGCCCGCCGAAGCCTTGACGATCACGGGAAATCCCACCTGCTGCGCCCACTCCAGCGCCGCGCCATCCGACGCCAGCAAGCCTTCCGAGCCCGGCAGGATGGGGATGCCGGCGGCCTTCATGGCCTCGCGCGCCTTCTCCTTTTCCCCCATCAGGCGGGTGACCTCCGGTGGCGGGCCAATGAAGGTGATGTGCGAGGTTTCGCAGACTTGGGCAAAGTTGGCGTTCTCGCTGAGCAGGCCATAGCCGGGATGGATGGCGTCCACGTTGGCGATCTCGGCGGCGCTGATCACCGCGGGGATGTTCAGGTAGCTCTCGGAGGAGCGCGGCGGCCCGATGCAGATGGCCTCATCGGCGAAGCGAACGTGCAGCGAGTTGCGGTCGGCCTCGCTGTATACCGCGACCGTCTTGATGCCCAGTTCCTTGCACGCGCAGATCACGCGCAGGGCGATCTCGCCGCGATTGGCTATGAGGATCTTTCGGAACATGGAAAACTTCATTCGCCGCGGATTCACGCGGATACACGCGGATGGAAATCAAAGCCGCCGAGACAATGGGTTCTTCTCCGCGTTCATCCGCGTGAATCCGCGGTGGATGAACTTTCTACGATTGTGGCCGGATCAGAAACAATACCTGCCCGTACTCGACCGGCTGTGCGTTGTTCACCAGCCGCTTGACGATCTCGCCGCCGGCGTCGGCCTCGATCTCGTTCATCAGCTTCATGGCTTCGATGATGCAAAGCACCTGCCCCACCTGCACCGCGTCTCCCGCTTTCACGAAGGCTGGTGCGCCCGGAGATGGCGACTCGTAGAAGGTTCCCACGATGGGTGACTTGACCTCGTGCAGTCCTGCCTCCTCGGCGGCCTGCTTGGGTGAGGCGAGGGAAGGAACGGGCGCCGCGGGCGGATGCTCGGCCGACGGCCCGGATGTGGGCGCAGCCACGGGCACGTAGCGGGCCTCCCCCGGCGCGGCGACACGAGCCTCCGCCGCCGTGCGCTTGATCCGCACCTTAACGTCGCCGCGTTCCAGTTCGAACTCGGCGATGTCCTTCTCGATTAAGAACTCGATGAGTTCCTTCAGCTCTTTTTGGTTCATGGGTAGACGACAGGGGCCGCTTTCCCTACACAGCCAGGAGTTCCTTGGAGGTGGGAGTCAGCACCTCGCACGAGGTTGTGGTGACCACCACCATGTCCTCGATGCGGACCCCGCCGCAGCCGGGAACGTAAACACCAGGCTCGATGGTAATCACCATCCCCGGCCGGAGGACTTCCTTCTGCCCGCGTGCGAGGCGCGGAGGTTCGTGGATCTCCAACCCCACGCCGTGCCCCGTGGAATGCGTGAAGTACCGCGCCAGGCCGGCGCGCCGCAGCCAGGAGCGCGCTGCCTGGTCCACTTCACCCACCGCCCTGCCGGGCCGCACAGCGTCGATGGCAGCCTGTTGCGCGTCCCGCACCGCCTGATACAGCTTGCGGGCTTCCGCCGCCGGCTTGCCCACATGCACGGTGCGAGTCATATCCGAACAATAACCGCGAAGTATAACACCGAAGTCGAGCACCACGAATCCGCGCCGGGGGATGGGCTGCGCGGAAGCCAGCCCGTGCGGCAGCGCCGAGCGCGGCCCGGCCGCCACGATGGTTTCGAACGACATGCCGTCGGCGCCGGCTTGGCGCGCGGCATACTCCAGCTCGGCCGCCACGGCGCGCTCCGGCACTCCGGGACGGATGGCGGCCACGGCTTTGTCGAACAGGCTCGATCCCAAGCGCACCGCAGCGCGGAGGCATACGACCTCGGCCGGTTCCTTGACCATCCTGTGATCTTCCACCAACCCCAGGGTCTGGCGCAGGCGAGCCTTGGTGCGGAGTGTGCGCGCGACCTTGGCTGCGGCGGCCACGCTCAGGTGCTCGCCTTCCAGGCCGACGTTCCTCACCCTCAAGTCAGCGAGCACGCGAGCGGCAGCATCCAAAACCGCTCCCTTGGGCACGACCACCCTCGCGTCCTGGACTTCGGCCCCCGCTTGTTCGCGGTAACGTCCGTCGGTGAAGAACGTGGATCTGCCGTTGGCGACCAGCAGCACGCCGGCGCTGCCGGTGAATCCGCACAGGTAGCGGATATTCGGCAAGTGCGTCACCAGCAGCGCGTCGAGACGGCGTGCGTCAAGCCCCTGCGCCACTCGGCGCTGGCGCCCGCGGTAATCCATTACATCATTGCGTGATTGATCCATTGGGCCATTGAGTCATTGGACGGTTCTGTTGCCATTGCGGATTGTAAATGGCCGGCCTACGGCTGCAGCAACAGAAAGCCCCCGGTGGTTGCCGGGGGCCGTCGGTCGATTCTCCAGTTATAGCTGGTTGACTACGTCTGGACGATCTTGGGAGTGATGAAGAAGAACAGCTCCTGGGTCTGGGTGGCGACCGCCCGGTGCTTGAACAGATTGCCCAGCCCCGGGATGGAGCCCAGCACCGGCACCTGATCGATGTGCACCGAGTTCTGGGTCTGGATGACGCCGCCGATCACCACGGTTCCTCCATCGGTCACCAGCACCTGGGTCGTCGCCTGCTGCGTATCCAGGGTGGGGTTGCCGCTCACCTCTTGCGAAAAGTCGGGCACGGTGTTCTCCACGTCCACGTTCAGGAAGATGGTGTTCTCCACCGTGATCTGGGGAGTCACGGTCAGGCGCAGGAACGCCTGCACGTAACTCGTGGTGGGCGGACCACCCAACTGCGCCGCGGTCACCACCGGAATCTGTACGCCCTGCCGCACCACCGCCTGGATGTTGTTCTGGGTGATGATGCGTGGCCGCGACAGGATCTTCAGCAATCCGCGCGACTCTGCCGCCGTGAGGATGACGTCCAAACGGTAGTTGGAACCCATGTTCACCAGCGAGAGGCCGCTGGTCGCACCCACAGCCCCCAGGTTGCTGAACAGCGGGATGCCGGTGCTGGTGGTGGTCGTGGTGCTGCTGCCGGAGGTGGTGGTGGTGCTGCCGTTGCTCGCAGCGTTGAAGGTGGGCGGGTTGGTCACAATGGGGCTGGCGCCAACCCCGGGGACGCCGCCCACGGCGGTGGCGTTGTTGCCCAGGGCGAAGCCGAGCTGGGTGCCAATGTCGCGCGAAAAGTTACGCGTGGCCGCCACCACCCGGGCTTCGATCTCCACCTGCGGCGTCTTGCGGTCCAGTTGCACCAGCACGCGGTCGATCTCCGGGAAGACCTGGGGGATATCCATGATGATGAGCGCGTTGTTGCGGTCGTCGGAAACGACCTCGCCGCGCCTGGTTAGGAACTTCTTGATGATGGGCACCATGTCCTTGGAGTGCGCATAGCTCAGGAAGCGGGTGACCGTGATCTTCGACGCCGCCAATGCCTGGGCCTCCACCTGCTCGCGGCGCGAATCGGCTTCGTGCTTCAGCGTATCCACGGTGGCGATGCGCAGGACGTTGCCGTC
The DNA here is from genome assembly GCA_035604095.1 of Terriglobales bacterium. Taxonomy (GTDB): domain Bacteria; phylum Acidobacteriota; class Terriglobia; order Terriglobales; family Acidobacteriaceae; genus JAHFUA01. The sequence goes on along the minus strand of DATNJE010000372.1, from coordinate 1,345 downwards.
GAGCTGACGCTCCAGCCCGTTGTTCTTCAGCACGATGTCCAGCGCCTGGTCCCACGGCACGTCATCCAGCACCAGCGTCAGCGTGCCGTGGACGTTGGGATCGAGCACCACGTTCAGACCGCTGATCTCGTGGATGAGACGGAAGAAGTCCTTCAGATCGACGTCCTTCAGGTTCACCGAGATGGGCTCGCCCGTGTACTTGGGCCGGCTCGCCATGGACATCTCCGGCGTCGCGGCGGGCTGCTGTGCCGCGCTGACCGGAGCGGCGGCACGCAGGCTGCCGCTGGCTCCCGGCAGAGGCGGAGCGTTGGACAAGGCAACCTCGGTCTTGCCGCCGGAGAACTTGGCAGCAGCGTCGAGGGCGCGGACGGCCGGCTCACCGGCCTCCGCCTTAGGTTTATAGCTCGGCTGCACCATCACAAAGTCTTGCGCATTGGAGGATGCCGGCTGGATTGACGGCGCCGGCTGGGTTGAGGACGCCGGCTGGGTTATGGTCGCCGGCTGGGTTGAGGACGAGGGATTCGCCGGCGGTGTGGCGCTGGCCACTTCTTTCGCCGGCGCGGGGCTGGCGGCAGCGGCGTCACTCGCGGGTTGGGGTGTGCTCTCCTGCTCCACGGTCTGGGACACAACCGCCGGGGCCTTGGGCAGCGCCGGCATGACCGGCGCCGTCACCGCTGGAACCGGAGGCGCACCCAGGCTCGCCACCTGGGCGGGCGGGTGCAGTTTCACCCGCAATCCATTCTCCGAAGGAACCAGCTCATAATCGCGGGCCGCTTCCAGATCCACCACCACCCGGGTCACGGGGGGATTCACCTGGTACAGCGCCATGCGGACGGCTTTGACTTCACCGCTCTTGACCGGCACCTGCACCGGGCGAAGCGTGCGGGCGTTCTCCAGATCGACGACGATCCGGTCCGGATCGGCGAGCCTGGTCACCGTGGGCTTGAGCACGCCGTTGCTGCGAATCTCCAGCTCGATGCCCTGGCGGCCATGAATCACATTGACGCTGCGCACCCAGACCGGCTGAGCCATCTTCGCCGCCTGGTGCGGGGTGGCTTCGGCCGCCTCCGCCGGAGGCGCCGCCTGCACCGCCTGGCTGGCCGGCGGATCCGGCGCCGCCGTGGCGTGCTCCGGGGCCGTGGCCGGCGCGGCAGCGGCCGGGGTGGCCGCCGCAGCCGGCGTTTCCGCCGCGGTCACGCGCACGTCCAGCGTGCCTTTATCCTGGTTGAAAGTGACGAAGGGAGCGCCGCTCAGGGTCAATTCCACGCGCGCCACGTCGGTGCCGCCCGTGCCCTGGAACGACTCCACCCGGTAGGCGGTGACGCCGGGGCCCTGCACCGGCTGG
>DATNJE010000371.1:0-7118 GCA_035604095.1 Terriglobales bacterium | reverse complement strand
CATTCGCTTGATCTTCTGTGCGTCAAAGGCGGTCAGGCCCACGAAGATCAGGATGCCGGCGTAGGTCACCACCCAGTAGAGCCCGGAGCTGTGCCAGAAGATGTTGACCACCGAGGCCAGGATGAGCCCGATGAGCGCCATGAACAGCAGGCTGCCCATGGAGGTCAGGTCGCGCTTGGTGGTGGCGCCGTAAATGCACATGGCGCCGAAGGTGCCGGCGGTGATGAAGAAAGTCAGGCCGATGGACTGAGCGGTGTAGACCAGGAAGATGACCGAGAGCGTCAGGCCGTTGAGCGCGGCGTAAAAGAGGAAGGCGCTGATGGCCATCACAGGGGTCATGTGTTTGATCGCCCAGGTGAGCCCCAGCACAATGGCCAGCTCCGCCACGATCAGGACCCAGAACAGGCCGGAGCCAAAGATGGCCCGGATGAGGGCGGGATTGTTGGCGGTGTAGGCGGCCACCAGGCCGGTGATAGCGAGCCCGCCTGTCATCCAGCCATAGACGCGGGTGATGAAAGTGCGCTCCGAGGTCATCGACTGCGAGAGCGCATACGGCGGAGTGCCCATGGTGGCCATCGTTTCGTCCTCGTTCAATCAAGGCAGGAATGGAAAGAATTGGTCGGGGAGACTGGATTTGAACCAGCGACCCCCTGGTCCCGAACCAGGTGCTCTACCAGGCTGAGCCACTCCCCGACTCTGCGGGAAAAACTGCAAATTGAAGGAAGCAAGCAGGGCTTGCGACGCCCCGCGTGCGCGCTCTGTGCATTATAGCAAAGGAGGGGGTACAGCCATTCCCACCCCGACGCGCGGCGGCGGGAAACTGCAACGATGCTACAATAGCCGTTTTTACCCAGCGTCGTGGTATTTCCCATTCCAGACTGGGCGTGGATCTTGGCTGAGCAGGACCCGGCACATTCCGCCAGCATCACCTACGCCGACGCCGGCGTGGACATGGAGCGCGCCCACCGCACCAAGCAGCGCATCAAGTATCTTGCCCACAAGACCTTCAACCGCAACGTGCTCAGCGAGATCGGCGGCTTCGGCGCCCTGTTTGCGCTGGACACCAAGAAGTATCGCGACCCGGTGCTGGTTTCGAGCGTGGACGGCGTGGGCACCAAACTCAAGGTGGCCTTCGAGATGCGCCTGCACGGGTCCGTCGGCGGCGACCTGGTAAACCACTGCGTCAACGACATCGCGGTGCAGGGCGCCGCGCCGCTGTTCTTCATGGACTACCTGGCCACCGGCAGGCTGGAGCCCGAGGTTGCGGAGGCGGTGATCGGCGGCATTGCCGAAGCCTGCAAACAGAACGGCTGCGCGCTGATCGGCGGCGAAACCGCGGAGATGCCCGGCTTCTACGTCGAGGGCGAGTATGACCTTGCGGGCTTCATCGTGGGAGTAGTGGAGCGCGAGCGTGTGATCACCGGCAAAGCGGTGCAACCGGGCGACGTGCTCATCGGGCTGCCCTCGCTGGGATTGCATACCAACGGCTACTCGCTGGCCCGCAAACTGTTCTTCGAGGTGGCGCGCTATTCGCCCGAGAGCTACGTCAACGAGCTGAAGAACAAGGCCGGCGCCGAACTGATGAAGCCGCACAAGAGCTACTGGCCGGTGCTGCGGCGGCTGATCGACGCCGACGCCGTCTCCGCCATGGCGCACATCACCGGCGGCGGCATCACCGAAAACCTGCCGCGCGTGCTGCCCAAAGGAATTGCCGCCGTGGTCGAGAGGACCGCCTGGCCGGTGATGCCGGTCTTCGAGCACCTGCGCACGCTGGGCAACATCTCCGACGAGGAGATGTACCGCACCTTCAATATGGGGATCGGCATGGTGCTGGTGGTGCCGCTGGCAAAGTTCAAGAAGGTGCAATCGATCCTGGAACGTCTGGGCGAGAAGGGCTACACCATCGGCCGGATCGTCAAGGGCGAGCGCAAGGTGGTTTATTCCTAGGGCAGCGGTCAGCAGGTAGCATTCAGCAGGTAGCACGCAGCATTCAGCCAGAAACCTCACCCAGGCAAGGTTTGACTGATTGCTGAATGCTGACTGCTCATTGAACGCTGAAAGCTGACCGTGGTAATTCATTTCTATGCCTGACGCAAAGAACATCGGCATTCTCCTCAGCGGCCGCGGATCGAACTTCGTGGCCATCGCCGACAACATCGACGCTGGCCGCATCCCCGGAGCCCGCATTGCGGTGGTGATCTCCAATCGTCCCGACGCGCCCGGCATCGAAACCGCGCGCCGGCGTGGCCTCGAAACGCGTGTGATCCTCTCCAAAGGTAAGCAGCGCGAGGAGCACGATCGCGAGGTCGTCGCCGTGCTCAAAGAGAAAAGGGTCGAACTGGTGTGCCTCGCGGGATACATGCGCCTGCTCTCGGCGTGGTTCGTGCAGCAGTTCCCCAACCGCGTGCTGAACATACATCCGGCGCTGCTGCCTTCGTTCCCCGGACTGGAGGCGCAGAAGCAGGCGTTCGAATACGGCGTGAAAGTGTCCGGCTGCACCGTGCATTTCGTGGACGAGCAGCTCGATCACGGTGCCATCATCGTGCAGAAGGCGGTGCCGGTGTACGACACCGACGACGAGCACGCGCTGGCCGATCGCATTCTCGAGCAGGAGCACATCGCTTACAGCGAGGCGATCCGGATCGTGCTCGAGGGGGATTACGAGATCGCCGGGCGCCGCGTCGTCCACCGGACAGTGCTGAAGGAAGCTGCGCTGCGCCCGGTATAATCCCAGCGATGGCATTTGCCCCGGTTGACGAGCAGCTCGAGTACATTCGCAAGGGCGCGGCGGAGATCATCCCCGAATCCGAGCTCAAGCAGAAGCTCGAGGAATCGCGCAAGACGGGCAAGCCGCTGCGGGTGAAAGCGGGCTTCGATCCCACCGCGCCCGACCTGCACCTCGGCCATACGGTGCTCATCCGCAAGCTGAAGCACTTCCAGGACCTCGGCCACACCGTCATCTTCATCATCGGCGACTTCACCGGCATGATCGGCGACCCCACGGGCCGCTCGGTCACGCGCCCGCCGCTCACCCGCCAGGAGATCGAGAAGAATGCTGAAACCTACAAGGCGCAGGTGTTCAAGATCCTCGACAGCAAGAAGACCGAGATCCCCTTCAACAGCGAGTGGCTGAGCAAGCTGGGAGCGGAGGGCCTCATCCGCTTGGCCGCCAAGTACACGGTCTCGCAGATGCTCGAGCGCGAGGACTTCCACAAGCGCTTCCAGGAAGAAAAGCCCATCGCGTTGCACGAGCTGCTCTATCCGCTGGCGCAGGGGTACGACTCGGTGGCCATTGAGGCGGACGTTGAACTGGGCGGCACCGACCAGAAGTTCAATCTTCTGGTGGGACGCGAACTGCAGCGCGCTTACGGACAGCCGTCGCAGGTGGTGTTGACCATGCCGCTGCTCGAGGGTCTGGACGGCGTGCAGAAGATGTCGAAGTCCTACGGCAACTACGTGGGCATCACCGAGCCGCCGCAGGAGATGTTTGGCAAGCTGATGTCCATCTCCGACGAGCTGATGTGGCGCTACTGGGAGCTGCTCACCGACACCTCCAACGCCGGCATCGAGGCCATGAAGGAGCAGGTCGTTTCCGGGCGCCTGCATCCGATGACCGCGAAAAAGGGCCTGGCCACCAAGATCGTCGCTGACTTCCACTCCGAAGCGTCCGCCAAAGAGGCGGGCGAGAACTGGGAGAAGATTTTCCAGAAGAAAGAAGTTCCGGCGGACATTCCGCAGGTTTCAGTCAGCTATGAAGACATTGCCGCCAAGGACGGCGGCGGCGCGGTGAAGCTGGACAAGCTGCTGGCACGCTGCGGGCTTGCCGAATCGGTGAGCGATGGTCTGAGAAAGATTAAGGCTAGGGCTGTGCAGGTCGACGGCGTCGTGAAGACAGAACCCATCCTGCATGTGAAGGTTCCGGCGGAGCTTACCATCCGCGTGGGGCGGCTGCTGCGCAAGGTCACGATCTCCTGATCCGGCTGGCGAACCTTCGCGGTTTGCATGCAGCCCCAAAGCCGGTATTTCCACAGGCCATGGTGATCAAGGTCACACAGTAGTGTGCGAAATACCCCACACCTGCGCTGCGTCCGGCAGCGCAATACCGCCGACGGTGTACGCTCGGACTCGTGTTTTCTCGCAGTTAGCCAGCGCCATTGCGCCGCCGCGGATTGGTCTGCCAGTTGCCTTCAAAACCAGGGGATTTAGATATGCTTGTCGCGCGTACTGCAAAAGTCGCCGTGAACTCCATGCCGGAACTGGCCATCTTCCGTCATTTTTCTCCGGCATTACAAAACGCCCTGGAGTCGGTGCAGTGCATCACCTACTATCCTGCCGGAGCGGTGCTGTTCGTGGAGTCACAACCATCTCGCGGGGTGTTCTTCCTGTCTCGCGGGCGGATCAAGCTCTCCGTCTGCGCCCGGGATGGCAAGACGCTCATCCTTCGCGTCGTGCAGCCCGGTGATGCCTTGGGCGTAGGCGCGGCGGTCAGTGGCCGAACTTATGAAGCCACCGCCGAGACCTTGGAGCCTTGCGAGATCAGCTTCATCCGCCCGAGCGATCTGCTCCGCCTCATGAGCCTGTACAACGAGTTCGCCATGCGCATGGCCGAGTATCTTAGCCAGGAGTACAACTCCACCTGCCGCGAGCTCCGCAGCCTGATGCTGTCGGAATCCGCGAGCGAGCGGCTGGCGAGGCTGCTGGTCGGGTGGTTGGACACCAACGGAGACACCAAACACCGCGGCCAGATGAAGCTTACCCTGACTCACGAAGAAATCGCGCAGATGATCGGCACCTCGCGCGAGACCGTGACCCGCCTCCTGACCGAATTCAGGAAGAAGCATTTCGTCCAGCGGCACGGCTCCACCATTGTGGTGTGCAACCGCGGCGCCTTGGAGTCCTTGATCACAGCCTAGGGCCGAGCCGGGTAGGAGATGGGGAATGTCGAACAGCTTTCATGTAGCAAGGTCCCACTGCGGCAGCAAGTTCTTCTAAGGACTGATCGAGATGCGCTATCCCATCGGCAGTAAAGCGGAATTGAAAGCTCCTCCCAAGGGCTTTCGCGTCATCGGGGTTGACCTCAGCCTCGGGGCAGACAACTTTGTCATCGGGGATTTCGAGACATTGCTGGAGGCGAAGGAAGTCGCTACCCGGAGGGCGCACGTCGGCGCTCCAGTCTACATCTATGATGATGAAGGCGAATTAGTCGAGAGGTATGGAAGCTGGCGCTGAGCGGCGCCCGTTGTAGTCATTCCCTCCGCGTCCTCTGCACCCTCTGTGGTTTTCCTTTGATCCTCCGGAACATCGGCCAGGCGTAGCGGTGCTGCTTCATGTCCACGCGCAGGCCGATAAAGGTGATGCCTTCGCTCTGGAGCAGGAATCTTTGCTCCGCGCCTTTTACTCCCGGCAAAAGTATCTTTCCGCCGGCGCCGACCACGCGCTGCCAGGGAAGCAAGCCCCCGGAACCGTGCAATGCCCAGACCACTTGCCGCGCCGCGCCCGGAAAGCCGGCAGCGTAGGCGACGTCGCCGTAGGTCGCAACCTTGCCCCGCGGGATCTTGCGGATGGTGGTGCGGATGCGCGCGAACATGCCGCCGTTGGTCTCCCGTTTCATTTGTGGTTAAATCCTCGGCGCGTGCGCGCCGTCGCCATTCTCGGCCCTGACGTATCGCCCCAATACCTGGCCCTGTTCTCCGGGACCCGGTGCGAGATCATCGGCCACAAGCGCGGAGAGCCCGTGCCCTCCGCCGATGCCGCGATCGTCCTGGGCGGAGACGGAACCATCCACCATTATCTGCGCGATCTCTCGCAACTGAAAATCCCTGTGCTCATGGTCCCGCGGGGAAGCGGCAACGATTTTGCCCGCGCGCTTGGGCTGCAGACCGAAGGTGATGCTGTGGCAGCATGGAGTCGTTTTCTCGATACTGGCCATTCCCGCGAGATCGACTTGGGACTCATCACGCCACTGGGCGAGATGCCGGCCTCACCGCGGCTTTTCTGCAACGTCGCGGGCGCCGGCCTCGACTCCGATGCCAATCGCCGCGCCAATTCTATGCCGCGCTGGCTGCGCGGGCGTGGCGGATATGTCTTGGGCGCGCTGGCGGCGATTCGGGCATTCTCAGCGAAACATTTCATGATCGAGGCGCAGCAACACCAACGGATCGACGAGCCCGGCTTGATGGTGGCCTTCGCCAACGGCCCCACCTATGGCGGAGGCCTGCGCATCGCGCCGGCGGCGGATTTCGCGGACGGGCAACTCGACATCTGCTTCGTGCGGCAGGTCGGGAAATCCCGGCTGTTGCGGCTCTTGTCCCGAGTCTTTTCCGGACGGCACGTGAACCTGCCCGAGGTGGAGTATTTCAAGGCTTCGCGCCTGCGCCTTGAAACCGACGTTCCTCTGGATGTCTATGCGGATGGAGAGTTCGTCTGCCGCACTCCGGTCGAGGTCAGCGTGGTTCCCAAGGCATTGCGCGTGATTGCGCCGTGACTCACTCGTAGCGCAGCGACTCGATGGGGTCCAGCCGCGCCGCCCGCGCTGCGGGATAGATCCCGAAGAACAGCCCCACCGAAAGCGCGACCGCGAACGCCAGCACCACCCAGAACATCGACACCCGCGATGGCAGTGGGGAGAACGCGTCTACCGCCAGGCTGATCCCTCCGGCGAGGAAGATGCCGATTACCCCGCCGATCGCCGTCAGCACCATCGCCTCCAGCAGGAATTGCACCAGGATGTGGCGCTTGCGCGCGCCCACCGCTTTGCGCACCCCGATCTCCCGCGTACGCTCGGTCACCGACACCAGCATGATGTTCATCACTCCGATGCCGCCCACCACCAGGCTGATCGACGAGATAACCAGCAGCACGACGTAAATGCCGCCGGTAAGCGACCGGTAGAACTCGATGAACTGGTTCTGGGTGCCGACGTCAAAGGAATTGGGTCTCTTGGGCGGGTCGTGGCGGCGCCGGCGCAGGATCTCCGCCACCTGCTCCATCACCGACGGCATCGCGGCCTGGGCGTTGGTCTTGATGTCGATGTAGAGGCCGTCCTTGGCGTCGGGGTGGAGCTTGAGCAGGGTGGTGATGGGCAGCCAGATGAAGTTGTCGCGATCGAAGCCGAACAT
>DATNJE010000370.1:0-3611 GCA_035604095.1 Terriglobales bacterium | reverse complement strand
GCGACGCATTGGCGAGAACGTAGTGCGCATCGAGGCCGAGGCGCTCAAGGCGCTGGCCGACCGCCTGGCCGGACCCATGGCCAGGGCGTTCGAGCAGGCGGTCGAGATGCTCTACGGCTGCGGCGGGCGCGTGGTCGTGACAGGCATGGGCAAGAGCGGACTGGTGGCGCGCAAAGTCGCGGCCACGCTCAGCTCGACCGGAACGCCGGCGCTCTTCCTGCATCCGGCGGAGGCGGTCCACGGCGACCTCGGCATGCTGGTCCGCGGCGACGTGGTGCTGGCGCTATCTTCCAGCGGCGAGACGGAGGAGATCGTCGCCTTGCTGCCGACCATCAAGCGCCTGGGGCTGGGGCTGATCGCCATGACGGGAGATTCGTTGAGTGGCAAAGCCAAGCTCTCCACGCTGGCGCAGGCGGCCGATGTCGCGCTCGATTGCTCGGTGGCGCAGGAAGCCTGCTCGCTGGGCCTCGCGCCCACTGCTTCCACCACCACCATGCTGGCGCTCGGCGACGCTCTGGCGCTGGTGCTGGCGGAAAAGCGCGGCTTCAAGGAAGAAGATTTCGCCGACCTGCATCCCGGGGGCAAGCTGGGCAAGAAGCTGGCGAGGGTGGGGTCGCTGATGCACTCCGGCGACGCGGTGCCGCGGGTCGCACCCGCCACGCGCATGCAGGACGTGATCTATGAGATGTCGCGTAAGGGATTGGGGCTCACCACCGTGGTCGAGGGCGAAAAACTCGTGGGCGTGATTTCCGACGGCGATCTCCGCCGGCTGCTCGAGCGCCGCGGCAAGGATATCCTCGACCTCACCGCCGCCGAGTGCATGACGCGCAATCCCAAGACCATCCAACGCGACGAGTTCGCCGTCACCGCGCTGAACACCATGGAGCAGAAGAAGATTACTTCGCTGGTGGTGGTGGATGGCAACGGGCGACTGGAGGGAATCGTGCACCTGCACGATCTGTGGGGAACACAGATGGTGTGACTCGATTGCGGGGTTCAGATTCCGGCAGCAATCCGCGAGTCTCTGAGGCCCGTAGGGCCGCGATACGTTAGCCCAGCACGGCAGTGCTGGGTCCAGATGCCTAATGAGGAGAGAGTCCCGCTAGGGACGGAATACCATGCCACATTCGTACGCCGACGACCTCTTGCACGTGGTATTCAGCAGGCGGAAACGAGAACAAAATCAGGCGTGGCTTACGATCCGAAATTCGTGTTCGGGTGATATGCCGTGCCTACGGCACTCGCGCTACACACGGCCTCCTTACCCAGCACTGCCGTGCTGGGCTAACGTATGACGGGCCTACGGCCCTCGCGAACGCAGATGATCTGATTGCAGTCACGCGAACAAACGGGCACAATTGACCCATGAAGTTGAAAGCCATCATCCACGAAGCCGAAGAAGGCGGATTCTGGGCCGAGGTGCCCGCAATTCCCGGGTGTGCCACCCAGGGCGACACCATGGAGGAACTGCTCACAAACCTTCGCGAAGCAGTTGAAGGCTGCCGCTCGCCTCCGTCTGAGTAACTTCGAAAGTCAGCTTCCTTTACAATGAAAAATTCCACCGAGGTGAAAACCGCGAGCATGCACCGCTGGTCACAACTGTTCATACCCACGCTGCGCGAGGCGCCGGCCGATGCCGAGGTCGCCAGCCACAAGTACCTGGTGCGCGCCGGATACATCCGCCAACTGGCCGCCGGGCTGTATTCGTTTCTCCTTCTGGGACAGCGGTCGAAGCTGAAGATCACCCAAATCGTCCGCGAAGAGATGGACAAGATCGGACAGGAGTTCTACCTGACGGCGCTGAACCCGCGCGAGCTGTGGGAATCGAGCGGCCGTTGGGCGGCCATGGGCGAGAACATGTTCCGCTTGAAGGATCGCGGCGGGCGCGAGCTCTGCCTGGGCATGACCCACGAAGAAGGCATGACCGAGATCGCGCGCAAGGAACTGCGGAGCTACAAGGACCTGCCGCAGATCTGGTACCAGATCCAGGAGAAGTTCCGCGACGAGCCGCGGCCGAAGTCCGGCCTGCTGCGGGTGCGGCAATTCACCATGAAGGACTCGTACTCGTTCGACATCGATGCGGCCGGCCTCGACGTTTCTTACAAGAAGCACGATGGGGCCTACCGCCGCATCTTCGACCGCTGCGGCCTGAAGTACGTGGTGGTGGAGGCGCATTCGGGAGCGATGGGCGGTTCGCAGTCGCACGAGTTCATGGTGATGACGGACGCGGGCGAGGACTTCGTCGCGAGCTGCGCGAAGTGCGGTTACGCTGCCAACCTGGAGAAAGCCACGTCGCGCGTGGAGCCGGTCGAGGACCTCGCGCCGACTGGCACGGGCAAGCCTGAGTTGGTGCACACGCCGGGGCTGAAGACGGTGGAGGAAGTCGCGAAGTATCTCGGCGTCTCTCCCAAGCAAAAGATGAAGACCATGGCCTACATGGCCGTGGAAGAAGACGGCAAGACCGGCGAGAGCCGCAACCGGCCGGTGATCGCCTTTGTGCGCGGCGACCACCAGTTGAACGAAGCCAAGCTGTCGTCGGCAGTCGAGGGACGCGTGTTCCGCCCAATGCATCCCGAAGAAATCCTGGAGATCTTCGGCTCGCCCGCCGGTTTCCTGGGACCGGTCGGCATCCCGCCGTCGAAGAACAAGTACGGCTCGCCTATCCTGCTGGTGGACGCGGCGCTCCAAGGGCGCACCAACCTGATCTCGGGCGCGAACAAGGAGGACTACCACTTGCGTAATATCACGCCGGGACGCGATTTTCCGGTAGAACAGTGGGTGGACCTGCGCATGGTCAGCGAAGGCGAGGGCTGTCCCAATTGCGGCGCGCCGCTGGTAGTGCGCAAGGCGGTGGAAATCGGACACATCTTCAAGCTGGGCTACAAGTACTCGGAGTCCATGGGCGCGCGGGTGTTGGACAAGGACGGCAAGGAAGTTACGCCTATCATGGGCAGCTACGGCATCGGCATCGAGCGCATCCTCACTGCCGCCGTCGAGCAGAACCATGACAACGACGGTTTCTGGTTGCCGCCGCAGATCGCGCCCTTCGAGATCGTGGTGACGCCGACCAACTTCGCCGATGCGAACATCCAGCAGGCGGCCATCGAAGTCACCGAGAAGCTGGAAGCCGCCGGTTACGACGTGCTGCTGGACGATCGCAACGAGCGCCCCGGGGTCAAGTTCAAGGACGCTGACCTGGTGGGCGTGCCCTTCCGGGTGACTGTTGGCAGGAAGGTTTCCGAAGGTAAAGTAGAGGTGGTGGAGCGCTCGACACGCAAAATCGAGGATGCTACCATCAGCACCATTGCAACCCATTTTGGCGACAAGGTGCTCCGGCCGGCTACCTGAGCGAAGCGCGCCCGCAGGGGCCCGGATGGAGAATGGACAGGCTTAAGGCGCTGATCGGAGTATTGCTGGTGGTCGCGGTGTTTTATGCCGCCTGGCTGATGTTGCCTCCCTACATCAATAATTACCAGTTCCAGGACGACATCTCGAACGAGGCCCTCATCAACTCGTACAGCAACAAGAGCGAGCTGGACATCCGCAACACTCTGGCGAAGAAAGCCGCGGATTACGGCATCCCGCTGAAAGCGGAGCAGATCCACGTGCAG
>DATNJE010000369.1:0-2601 GCA_035604095.1 Terriglobales bacterium | reverse complement strand
CCACATCCTGCTGCACCGCGCCGTAGGCGGTGTAGAGCGCGTTGGATTTGGGCGCGAGCGCCAGATAGACGGCGGCCTGGGCCAGCGCGAGATTGCCCTCCGGCATGCCGAGAAAGTCCACGGCATCGCGCGCCGCGATGGTGAGCGAGAGCGCGTTAGGATCGGCCAGGCCGACGTCCTCCACTGCCATGCGCACCAGCCGCCGCGCCAGGTAGAGCGGATCTTCGCCGGCTTCGATCATGCGCGCCAGCCAGTAGAGCGAGGCGTCGGCATCACTGTTGCGCACCGACTTATGCAGCGCGGAGATCAGGTTGTAGTGTTCCTCGCCCGCCTTGTCGTAGAGCAGGACACGTTTCTGCAAGGCATCCTGGGCCACCTGGTCGGTGATCTCGCCGTTCGGGCCTACGGTCCCGGCGGCTACCTCCAGCACGTTATAGGCGGAGCGGGCGTCGCCGCTCGAATAGGCGGCGATCTTCGCCAGCACATCGTCGCTTACGCGCAGGTTCATCTCGCCCAGTCCGCGCTCCTGGTCAGCGAGCGCTCGCTTCAGCAGCGTGATGATCTGCTCCTCAGTGAGCGGGTTCAGCACGTACACGCGGCAGCGCGACAGCAGCGCGGAGATGATCTCGAACGAAGGATTCTCCGTGGTTGCACCGATGAACCGTATCGAGCCCTTCTCGACGTAGGGCAGGAAGGCGTCCTGCTGCGCCTTGTTGAAGCGGTGTACTTCGTCGACGAACAGAATGGTGCGGGTGCCGTACTGGCGGGCGCGTTCGGCGTCGGCCATCACCTGCTTGATCTCCTTGATGCCGCTGAGCACGGCGGAGAACTCGATGAAGTCGGCGCGGGTCATGCGCGCGATAATCTTGGCCAGCGTGGTCTTGCCCACCCCGGGCGGCCCCCAGAAGATCAGCGAGCCGGGGTCGTCGCGCTCGATCTGCAGCCGCAGCGGCTTGCCAGGCGCGAGGATGTGCTCCTGCCCGACGAATTCATCGAGCGTGCGCGGACGTATGCGGTCGGCCAGCGGCCGCGAGCGGTCAACGGAATCATCAGCCGGAGTGGGTTGGAAGAGACCCATGGTTCGTTATGGTTCGAAATTTGCGTTCGCAGATCGGGTCATCGGGTCATTAAAGCGAAGACGATCAGCCGATGAGCCGATCTCCCGATCACCCGATGTTCAGATTCCCGCCCTCCTCTGCCTCGCCGCTTCGTACAACAATACCGATGCTGCCACGGCGGCATTCAAGGATTCCACCGGCCCGGGATGCGGCACCACCACCGTTTCATCCATGTGCGACATCAGCTCCCGGGGCAGGCCCGAGCCTTCGTTTCCGATGAAGAACGCCAGCGGGGTTGCCAGGTTGGCCTGGTCGGCGGGTGTGCCACCATGCGACGACGTAGCCACCAGCCGCAGCCCTCCCTGACGCAAGCGGGGGATTGCTTCTTCCACCTTGACCGCGACCGTCGGCACCCGAAACACCGATCCCGCCGATGCTCGCACCGCCTTGGAGTTGAACTGGCTGACCGTACCCTCGCCCAGCAGCACGCCGCTCGCGCCGAAGGCTTCGGCGGAACGCAGCAGCGTTCCCAGATTACCAGGATCCTGAATGCCGCTCAGGACCACCACCAACGGCTGGTAGGGGCGCAGCAGGTCGTCCAGGGTAAAGCTCTTGACCTTGGCCAGCGCGGCCACGCCCTGCGGGGTTTCCGTGGCCACCGCACTATCGAAAATCTCGTTCGGCAACAGGACGGTTTCAACCTGGGCGGCGATTTGCGGCAGCAGGCGGTCGGCCACCGCCAGCGACGACTGCCGGAAGAACACCGCCCGGAAGCGCAGCCCGCTGCGGATGGCTTCCTCCACCAGCCGCACGCTCTCGATGGCGCAGGAGCCGTCCGAAGTGGTTTCGCTGCGGGCGAAGGCGCGCCGCAGGTCCTTCACCAGTGGGTTCTGACGGCTGGCCACCTGCCGCAGCCGCTGCCGGACGTTCTTATTCATGGGGAGCGGCAACATCATACGCCTGCCAGTCTGCTATTCTTGCAGCGTACGATACGATGTGCTAGGTTTCGCCCGTTCGTGCAGGTACTATCTATGCGCAGTAATCGCGTAGCGAAGGAAGCGCGTGTGTCTGCGGAAATTGTCAGGATCAACTGCGAGGCGCCGGAGAGTTCGCTGATCGCCTATGTGGCGGAGCAGATCCGGGCGGGCTCCGTGCTGGGCATGCCGACGGACACCTTCTACGGCCTGGCCGCCGATCCCTTTAACCTGCGGGCGGTGGAGAAGATCTACGACGTCAAGTCGCGCTCCCGGCACAAGCCGCTCTCGCTGCTGGTCGAGAGCGTAGACCAGGCCGAAGACCTGACGCGGCCGTTGCCCGAGGAGTTCTACAAACTGGCGCGCAAGTACTGGCCCGGTCCCATGACCCTGATCGTGCGCGCCGCCTCGCGGCTGCCGCTGAAGGTGACGGCCAACACCGGCAACGTAGCTCTGCGCGTGCCCGCGGCCAAAATTCCGGTGGCGGTGGTCCGCGCCGCCGGCGTGCCCCTGACCGCTACCTCCGCCAACGTCAGCGGCGCCGCCGAATGCACCACCGCCGACGGCGT
>DATNJE010000368.1:0-9431 GCA_035604095.1 Terriglobales bacterium | reverse complement strand
CTCTTCCTGGTCACTGCAGACTCTGTTGTGGTGATATGCTTCCTCATGGCCGGTCTCCTTTCGATTGCACCTTGAGTGCGTTTCTCATTGGGAGCGTATCGCATCCCGCCGAGGGACCGGCCTTCTCATTCCATCTAATTCCGCGTTGATCGACGGCGCGGAACTTCGATCGACGGATGTAGCGCAGGGACACGCGCCGTTAGCGGGTACCTGCGGCCTTTCGGGTTCGTCACACCCAAAAAGCCGCGGGTATCCCGCAAACAACGCGTCAGCCCCGCGCTACAGGAATGGGGTGGTTCATCCGGAACAAAGTCGCCAGTGACAAGACCGCCGCCAAAATCAATGCACTCTTGGCGCACTACCCAGGCGCGTCTCAAGTTTTTCGATGGGGCGCCGATAAGCCATAGGGACACGTACAGCCCTATGGATGTGCCCGTCAAACAACTCGTGAGTGAGTTCGTGAACGCGGTGACCGTGCCCGCCGCAAACGAAGAGGAAGACGTGTTCCTGCAAGGGCTGGTGGACGATTTTCAATCCAGCTCGGCGCTATTCAAACGCGACATGCGGCGCCGGCTGGAAAAGGACCCGCCGGGATTCTTGCGCGCGGCGTGCCGCATTCTGAAAGCCAACTCCAACGGGCCGGGGGCGGATTACCTGATTGAACTGTTGTGGTCGAATCCAGTATTGGCGGCCAGCCTGATCGATGCGCGGCTGCTTTCCCTGAAAGCGGCGATTACGCTTGCCAAACGCTGGGTGAACTACGATCCGATGCTGGATATCAAGCTGCTGCACATGGGATTTCCCACCGACGGCGGTGCCATCTGCGATATCGACATTGTGCGCGCCCGCCGTGTGCTGGCTCTGGTGAACGAACTGCCACCGTGCCGGCATATTCTGTTTCCGCTAGTGAGCTTGCTGCGCAGTCCGGACGCGCAGGTTCGCTCCAAAGCGGCGACCCTATACGGCCGCACCAGCCGCAATGCCGAGTGGGTGCGCGGCCGGCTGGGGGAGGTGGATCCGCGCGTCCGGGCCAACGCCGTGGAAAGCCTCTGGGGGGAGGATTCGGAGGCCGCGCAAGCCGTGCTCAAGGAGGCGTCGCGAGACCGCCATCATCGCGTGGCGGCCAATGCCTGGATCGGTCTCGACAAGATGGGCGCACGCGACGTGGTCTCTAACCTGAAGAAGATGGCCCAGGCCGAAGATCCCATGGCCAGGGCCGCGGCCGCTTTCGCCATGGGGCGCACGGGTCATACGGAATTCAAACCGGTGCTGGAGCAGATGCTCAAGGACTCGAGTCCGCGTGCCCGCAGCCAGGCGTTGCGTGCGCTCATTCTGATCAAGAAACAGCGGTCCACCGTTGCAAGTATGGTAGCGCAGGAGCTTGGGGACACACCGGAACCGGACACGCCGGAACCAGACGCCGGCGGCGAAACCGAACCGCGTACCGAAGCTTGATCTCAGGCATACGACCGGCGTCCATCTCAAGTCTTCACCGGATCGCTTCTGGCGCTTGCATTCCCTAAACTGGCGGTCGATGGCGAAGTGTGCCGAATCCCGTCTCGCGCTGATCGAGGCCGCTCAGAATGCCGATGGCGGCTGGGGATATTTTCCCGGCAAAGAATCCTGGCTGGAGCCGACCGCGTATGCGCTGCTGGCGCTCACGGGCGAGCCGCGTGCTCGCCCGGCGCTCGAGCGTGCAGGTTGTCTGGTTCGCTCTTGGGAGGTGCGCTCCGGGGGGTGGCGGGCTTGCGCGCGGGTGGCGGAAGCGCACTGGGCCACGTCTCTGATGGTCACGTTGCACTCAGCCCTGGGTATTTACGACGGCGCGACGCGCCGCGGCGTGGATTGGCTGATCTCCACCCGAGGCGCTGAAACGCGGGCGGTGTCGCGTCTGGCGCACTGGCTGAGTCCGCGCACGGTCGAGTTTGATGCGGCGCTGAGCGGATGGCCCTGGCAAGCCGGCACTTCCTCCTGGGTGGAGCCGACGGCGCACGCACTGATGGCGCTCGGACGCGTGTCGCGGCTGGGCGAACACGCGGGCCTTGAAGGGCGCATCGCCATGGGTCACGCCATGCTCCTCGAGCGGCGTTGCCGCGACGGCGGGTGGAATTACGGAAATCGCCGCGTGCTGGGCGCCGATCTGCCGTCGCAGCCCGAGACGACGGCGCTGGCTCTGATGGCGCTGGACGGGCACCCGGAGATCCGCTGGGGGGAGATGCTCGACCGTGTCGAGCGCCTGTGGCGCCAGACCGCGAGCCCACTGGCGCGGGCTTGGCTCGGGGCGTGCCTGTTGCAATATCGCGGCGAGCGTCCGCAGTTGCCGGAACCAAACCCGACGGGCGATATCTTGGTCAATGCGGTGGAGGCCATTCCGTGGAACCGGATTCTGGCGGCATCATGACACGGCGCCGGTTTCTCCAGGCAGGGGTGGTAACGGCGGCGGCTGGAGCGATGGCCTGCGGCCGGGCGCGGTCTCCCCTAACGGTGACGAGCAAGGCGCCCGTGGCGATCCTGCATGCGGCGTCCTACAGCACCGATCTGGTCGACTGCCTGTTGCGTGGGGCGGCGGCCTGCGGGCTTCAGGCGCGCGGCAAACGCGTGCTGCTGAAGCCCAACCTGGTTGAATGCGAGCGTGGCGGCGTGATCCACACCCAGGCCGAGTTGCTGGCGGCGGCCGTCGAGCTGTTCGAGCGGCTGGGAGCGGCCGAGGTGCGCATCGGCGAAGGACCGGGGCATCGCCGCGACGCGCTGTTTTTGGCCGAGGAGGCGGGATACCGGACGGCTATTCCCGGCTTCGACCGACGTTTCACCGACCTCAATCGCGACGACGTGGCACGCATCGCCCCCTTCGCCGGCACGGACGAAATCTACCTCTCCCGTACGGCCCTGGCTGCCGATCTGGTCGTATCCGTCGCGCGCATGAAGACGCATCACTGGGCGGGGGCAACGCTCGCGATGAAGAATCTGTTCGGAGTGGTTCCAGGTGCACTCTACGGCTGGCCCAAGAATCACCTGCACCAGGTGGGCATTGGCCGGGTGGCGGCGGAACTGTACCGCATCTTTCCGCGGAGCTTCGGCATCGTCGACGGAATCGTGGGCATGGAAGGCAACGGGCCGGTGCAAGGCCGGGCGCGCGCCTGCGGCGCCCTGGTGATGGGTCACGATCTGGCCGCGGTGGATGCCACCGCCTGCCGCATCATGGGGATCGATCCGGAGAAGATCGAATATCTGCGTCTCGCGGCGACGCGTGGACCGGTGGCGGAAGGGCAGATCGAGCAGCGCGGGGAAACTATCGCCAGTGTGCGGACGCCCTTCGCGTTGATTCCCGAATTCCAGCATTTGCGGTTGGAATGAAGCGTCCCACGCCCATATCAGGCGATTCGCGGAGCGACTTAAGTGATCCACCGAATTTCCCGCAACCCCTCCAGCTGTTAGCTTCTAACTAGACGATTCATATCCGCGTAAGCGGAAGAGGAAAAAGAGAGAGGAAACCCATGAAACGACTAACCAAAGCAGTCATAGCCCTGAAAATCTGGAAGGACAAACGAGGGCAGGACCTGATCGAATACGCTCTGATGGCGGGCTTCGTGGCAGTAGCCGCGGGCGCGCTCATGCCCAGTGTCTCCAGCAGCATCAGCACGGTTTTTTCCAAGATCAGCTCCGTGATGGCGGGCGCCGCAGCCAGCTAAACGGTAGAGATCTCTGGCACGGGTGGGAAGGTACCCTGGCACCCGCCCACCCGTTTCGTACCACGTGACCAGTGAGAACTGGAGGAGAACATGAGACGCCTGATTGAACGGTTGAATCACTTGAACCTGCTGCGAGACTGGGTCCGCCTTTATCACGACCAGCGGGGCCAGGACATGATCGAGTACGCGCTAATGGCCGCTTTCATCGCGGTAGCGTCAGCAGCGGTACTGCCGAGCGCCACGCCGAGCATCAGCACCGTGCTTTCCAAGGTAGGCTCGGTTCTGTCGATCGCGGGAGGGAACGCGAACTAGTGGGCGAGCACTTCGCCGGCTAGAACCAGCAACTCCACCAGATTGCCTTCGGAATCGAACTCCATGGGCCGCGCCGGGCCCAGAACCTCGAGCAGAGGGTTCTTATCGATCTCGCGGCGCAGGTTCTCGCTCAAAGCGATGGTCCCCAGTTCGAGTGAGTTCCGCAGCCAGCCGTAGGTCACTTCGCCGAGATCGTGCTTGCCCACCGTAGGCGCGATCCGTTCCAGACATTCGCGGTCGGTCGGAAAGTGCACCGGCGTGCGAATCGCCGCGGGAGTGGAAGCCGTTAGAGAATTGATGCGCGTCGGGTTCCAGTCGATCTTCCGGAGCAAACGATCGGAGACCACGTCCGCCATCCCCAGTCCCACCCCGTTGCCGTAGCTCAACTCACTCAGCCCACGCACAAAGATTCGTTGAAAACGTGGCCCCGGCCAGGGATTGTAGTCCCCGTTTACGCTACGATTCACCACCTTCGTGTCCATCCCGGCGCCACTGATATTCTTGCCGATCTCGTCCAGAATGAGCACGTCCAGATCCATGGGAATACGCCCCATCCAGGACTTCACCTGGCGCAGCAGTTCCTCTTCGCGCTGCTCCATCTGCTCAACCGGTACCGCGGTCACTTGCGCCGTGTTGTGATTGGCGTCCTCCAGAATCGCCAGACCGCCCAGGATCTTTCCCGAAGCCAGCACCTGCCGGCCAACGCTGCGGATCATGTTTTCGAGGCCGAGCTTGTACGCATAAGTGTGGTACCTCCGGGCGCCGGCGAATTTCCCCAGGCCGATGGCCATCATTTTGAACAAACCGCTCTCGATGCCGCCGGCGAAATCGGTGTGCCACTTCACCCGGCCCACCAGCATCACGCCATCGCTATCGAAGGCGTTGCGATCCATGAAGGCTTCGATGCCCTCGGGCGTGCGCCCCAGCGAAACCACTTCGAGTGAGCTGACCACCGGGCACCCCATGGTTTCCTCGATGATCCCGTAATGCGCCAGGACATCCGCCTGCCCCTCGGCCGTAGCCGCGCCGTGGCTGCCCATGGCCGGAAAAAGGAAGGGCCGCGCGCCTTTGGATTTCCAAAAGTCCACCGCCGACCGCACGATGGTGGCGATATTGCTGATGCCCCGGCTACCCACACCGATGGCGATGCGCGTCCCAGGCTTCAGCCGATCGCCGAACGGCGAGCCAGCCAGCTCCGTGCCAACCGCGCCGCGAACATCACGCAGACTGCGATCCGGGAAGTTCTGGCGCACGAGCAAAAGGCGGGGAAATTCCATAAAACGAATTATAGCGAAGTAGGACAGGCATTCTCGGCGTCTTTCCAGTCGATGAGGGCGATGATCGCGATCATCACCGCTGAAATCGCCACAACCCGGGAGCGCCGGTATGCCAGGACCGATTCGGTGAAGCGCGTCTGCTTGCTTACATGTTAAACGACATGCGCTTCCACACCAGAGATCGTGGCGATCATTCGGTCGGCGGCGTGAGGCGGCGGTTGAGATTCGCGGCGCGGTTGGCATAGCGGGCGGCTTCGGCGGGTTTGCCGAGAGTGCGCCAGGCTTGGGCGAGGAGTTCGCAAGCGTCGCGCTCCGCCCAGGCGTACTCGCAAAGCTCGGCGATCTGGAGGGCGGACTCGGCGTCATTGCGGGCCGAGGTGGCGTCGTTGCTGGCGAGGGCGATGCGGGCGCGGAGGACCAGAGCGTCGGCGTGGATCGGGCGATAATTGCGCGGCGCGGCGAGGTCGAGCGCACGCTCGCAGGCGGCAAGGGCGGGCTCCAGTTGTCCTTCGCCAAAGTGGCAGGTTGCGCGCGTGAGGTGGACGCGAGCGAGCTGCTGAATCATGTGGCCGCGGGTGAACGGGACCTCCGCCTGGTCGAGGTGCCGGTGGGCTGAGAGCCAGTTGGCCTCGACGGCGTCGAGCCAACCGAGCATCCATTCGCAGCTCGCGACGCCCTGCAGCCAGGAATTGTCCTCGCAGATTTCCCGGTTGCGAGCAGTCAGCTTGCGGGCACGGCTGGTCTGGCCGGTCCGGAGGAGGTGTTCGGCCCACAGGATGCCACGCAGGCTATGGAGGTCGTCGCCTTCCGGATCAATGCGGTTTTCGATAGCGTTGGCATTGGCGAATGCCTTGCCGGCGGTGTCGATATCGCCACGCACGGTGGCAGCGAAGCCCAGCAAAGCGTGGCAGAAGAGTGTCATCTCATCGCTCCCCGCCCGGAAGGCGATTTCCAGCGCTTCAGTGGCGTGCCGGACGGCGTCGCCGAGGCGGCCGAGGGAGGCCTCGACCTCGGCCATGTTCCGCAAATCTATCGGAACATTGACTTTATCATCCGCCTGACGGTCGAGGGCTTCAGAGGCGGCGTAGTGAGGGAGGGCCATCTCGGATTCGCCCGCCAGGTCGGCGAATAATCCGACATCGTTGAAATAGAAGCCGAGCCGTCGGGCGCCCAACTGAGCGTCGAGCCGCTGCCGCCGCTCTTGGTCGCGGACAAACCAACGTGCCACCTCCATTCCCCAGTGCGGCGCGGGAATCCACATAAAAACGTTTCCTTTCTGGAGCCGCGACCCGTAGAGATCGTCGGCGCCCTTCAAGTCGCCGCAGTCCAACAGTAGTTCGATTGCCGTGATCACGGGCATGATCGTTTCGATGGACCGCGCCTTAGCCGCGTCGGGTACCTCGCCGAGCAGGCCGGCGGCATCGTGGGCGAAGCCCTCTGTCCCCATCATCCGGCGGCGGAAGTGGTCGCGAAGGATGGGGTGGCAGGCGTAGCGCCGCTCGCCCTCGGGGCCGGGATCGTCGGTCAGCAGATGCTCGCGATGGAGGAAGTCGAGCGTTCGGTCGAGAGGCGCAGGGGCGCGCATCAACTTCTCCCAAAGAGGACCGAGCGTCTTCACCCCAACCGGGGCGCGGAACAGCGCGAGCAAACCGAGCACCTGGCGGTGCGGCTCGGGCAGGCGCCGCTCATAGAATTCGAGCAGATGCCGCACTTTTTCTTCGATCGTGTGATCTACGTCACCGAAGATCAAGGTCCACAGGCGCGTCGGGTCACCGCGGCAGTCTGGCGGCATGGAGCGCGCGAAGATGCGCAGCGCCATCGGGTGACCATCGAGTCGATGCGAGACCTGTTCGCGATCCTGGACGCGCCCGCCCACACCGAGCGCCGCCAGCAGCGCCGCGCCTTCTTCGTCGGCCAGCGATGCCAGCGGGAGCGAGCACAGACCGCGGCCGAGGTACGGGGTCAAATCTGGGAACGGGAAGCGGCTGGTGAGCAGCACCAGGTTGCCGTCGCGCGCACGGCAATGCTGATGCAGTGCTTCCGCGAGAAGGGGATCAAGCAGTTTGCCGTAGCCGGCGGTGCCAGGCGACTCCTGGATGACCTCCAACCCATCGAGCGCGATGGCGAGGCTCTCGCCTGGTGCCGCGAACTCAGCCAAAGCCTTGAGCATCGCGGCCGTATCGCGGTCGCGGTAGAAACTCCAGAAAAAGACACCCTGGCGGCGGTGCGCGCCGTTCCGCAACCACTTGCCGAGCACTGCCGTCTTGCCCAGCCCACCGAGAGCGGAGATGGCGACGAGCCGTACGCTGGGGTCGACCGCCCAGGCAGTGAGGCGCTCCAGCACGTCGAGGCGTCCGGTGAACTTCTCGTCCTCCGTGGTCTCGTGGACGAAGCGTTGACGGACCGCCGCCACGGGCGCGGGCGGCGCGGCTACTGAGACCGGCGCCGTCGCCGGACGAGACAGCGATTCGAGCAGAACGACGAGCGCGGAGTGGTCACCTGCGGGCGCAGGGTAAAAGAGCACGTCGGCGTGGAAGGTCTCAAGGTACTCGCGCCGCATACCCTCGTTGTAAGGGTCGTTCAATGCCAGGATGGCGACGTGACGGGGCGGACCGGCGTAAACGATCTTGCCCACGATTTCGTCGGCGATGGCTGTCAGCGTCACGTCATTGAAGCTGAATCCGGCGAAGATCAGATGCTCCTTGATCCAGAGATCCTCGTAAAAGCGGCGGAAGACAGGAGTCCCGTAGGCGCGGCGGTAGCTTTCGTGGTCGAGAACGATGTTAGGGGCGTCGGCGAAGTGGCCGTGAGCGAAGAGAATGGGGCCGGAACCCGGGCCGAAGCGGTCGCCGCTCAGCCAGCGTTCGATTTCCGCGGGCTGGTTCCAGATGGCGAAGCTCGTGTCGCGGATATCCGGGCGACGGACGCGGCGGGCTTCGACGAGTCCCTGGTCGTAGTTTGTGGTGATCCAGGCTTTGAAGTTGCAGCGAATGAGAGCGTCGTGGGCGGGGGTGAAGTATGGCGGGCGATCCTTGAAGGTCTCGTAGAGGAAGGGATAGTAATGGGCGTCGGTCAGCTTCTGGTGGATCTGCGAGGCGACCTGCAGGGGACGCCTGTCGGCGGTCCGAAGCCAGTACTCCTCATCGGCGGCAGTGGCGAGACCCCTCTCGACCGGGGCTTGAGCGAGGGACTTCAGGAGCCCCGGCCAAAGGGGATAGAGAGGAGAGGAGACGCCCGCGCCGGCGAAGGCGATAGCCTGGCGCTCCTTCAGCAGCTCGCGCAGGCGCTGGTAGACAGGCGCGTTGCCGGGGATGGCCAGGATGTCATCCAACGCGGACATACGGAGGACCATGGTATCGCAGGGGCAGGCTGCGTCACGATTCTGTTAACCTCGAAAAATGTCCTCTCCGCAGAGATCCGGCCCTGTTCCCCGCGACCGTTTTCGCAGCCAGCGCACACGGCACTTTACCGAATCCGTGATTCGCGAGATGACGCGCCTGGCCGTGCGCCATGGCGCCGTGAACCTGGCACAGGGCTTCCCCGATTTCAGCGCGCCCGAAGCCCTGAAACAAGCCGCCCGCGAGGCCATCACCCACGATTTCAACCAGTACGCCATCACCTGGGGCGCGAAATCGCTGCGTAACGCCATCGCCGCGAAGTACCAGCGCACCTACGGGCTCGATCTCGATCCGGAAACGGAAATCACGGTTTGCTGCGGATCGACCGAAGGCATGATCGATTCGCTTACCGCGGTAACCAATCCCGGCGACGAGGTCATCATCTTCGAGCCGTTCTACGAAAATTACGGACCGGATACAAAACTGTGCGGCGCGGTTCCGCGCTTTGTCCGCTTGCATCCGCCCGATTGGAGCTTCGATCCAGACGAGCTGCGCCGCGCATTTTTGTCGCGCACGAAAGCGATTATTCTGAACTCCCCTAACAATCCCACGGGCAAAGTGTTTTCCCGCGAGGAGCTCGAACTCATCGCCGCACTCTGCCAGGAATTTGACGCGCTCGCCATCACCGATGAAATCTACGAGCACATCACCTACGATGGCGCGCAGCACATTCCCATCATGACGCTCGACGGGATGCGCAACCGCACGATCCTGGTCAACAGCATGAGCAAAACATTCGCCGTCACCGGCTGGCG
>DATNJE010000367.1:0-6480 GCA_035604095.1 Terriglobales bacterium | reverse complement strand
GCGGGTCGGATCATTATGACCTCGACCAGAACGCACCGCTGGTCGGGTTGCGACGCGGGGAAGACACCGCTGCAGAGACCGGCACGCGCCCACAAGTCCGCGAATGGGGACCAGCGCGGAAAGAGTTCGCCGTCAACTCGCCCGAGCCGGTGACCGCCGCCTTGCGCTTGCTGAACTATCCAGCGTGGCGCGTGGAAGTGAATGGCAAGCCTGTGCTTGCCCTTTCCAACGAGCACACCGGTGAGATGCTGGTCACGCTGCCCGCCGGAACCAGCCGGGTGCGAGTTGCGTTCGCCGCCACGCCCGACCGCCGTTGGGGAAACGTGATCACCTCTGTCGCGGCCGTGATCCTGCTGGGGCTGGTGGCATTTCGCCGGCGCGGAAGGCGGCCACGAGCGGCAGCGGGACGTAACAGATAAATAGGGTAGTGGGTCAGTTTCCGGTTGAACCTGTTGCGCGGCGGGTGGGATTACTTGTGAAATAGCGATTTATCGCCAATTGAGTCTTCCGCGAGTTCAATGGCCTAGTTCAGCGGGCTAAGGGAACTTGTATATCTCCGAAAATCATCCATAAAAGCCCGACAACACCGCCAGCCAGACACAACAAGAAATAGACCTTGACTACCCACGGTCGGGCAACCGGCAGATTCAAGAGGCCGGGGTGCGCCAGCAGGTCTTCCGCTCCCCCTCGAAAGAATAGCCAGTAAAAGGTTGCAATCCAAAGGGCCACGACGGTTACATAGAAAGCGATGACGAACGGGCCATTCCGAGATTGAAGTAAGAGAATGTTGAAGGGACTGCTCCCGACAAGATGCCAGCGCCCATTACAAGCCATGGAAGATTTCCATAGATAAGCCATGATTTGATGAGTCGGCTGTATCCCTTCCGAAGTGCGGGGTTCTCAGCTATTCTCGGCTGCGCTCTACGCCACCATACGACACCATTGATGCAGGTTACGAAAACGAAAAGTAACCAAGCGTGGCGAAATATCAGTATCAGCGGGTTACTCTCTGGTCGCACATTCGCTCCTCCCCTCAATGCAGTGCAGCGATAGTTGTTGTAAACGGGATTTAGCACTAACTAAGGCGTCCGGGGCTAGTGCCGGAACATGTCCCACAACACCCAAATCGCAAAAATGGTCAGAATCGCGCCAGCAATCTGCACACCAAGCCGATTCCACTCCGTGAGCAGTTCGCCGCCTTTTCGCAGTCCTGAGCGTTTCATAAACCAGTCTGGGTTGATGACGTGTGCGATGCCCAGCGCACCGAAGAACACGAGAACAGTCACGGCCAAAGCTACTCGCCACAAGGTGTTATGGGGCATGGCACATTATGCATCCCTTGGTGATTGGCGATAACAGCGTTTTCACACAACCAATCGGCATTGCAGCCAGAAGGTCGTTGCGTACAAACGCGTGTGGTCGGCCTTTCGGAAACTGACCCACTACCATAAATGGCCCCGCCTTGAGCCTCTCGTTGTGATTTTCGTCACAGCGAGCTGTGCTGAGGTCACTTGCCGCCGTCCAGCCGGTCGGCATAGACTTTTCCCAAACATGGCACTAGTCCGCAAAGCCGGGATTCTGTTGCTCGCGCTCTTCATGCTCGGCGCGCCGGCCATAGCCTGCCTTGGGCCGGTGATGGCGGTGTCCATGGACAAGTGCTGCCGGCCGCAGCCGATAACCCATTGCGGAGCGATGCCGCTGCCCACTGCCAAGTCCTGTTGCGCGACGCCAGCCACTCCGGCGCAGAATTCCCTGGCGATCCGTACGGCCACCGACCGTTTGAACCTGCCCGTCATCGCCCAAGTTTCGCAGTCTGCGGCACCCGATATCGCCTCGCAGGCCGGCCGCTTCATGGGCGTCGTCGTCGGCTCACCGCCGGAATCTCCGCCCGGTTCCATCTCCGTCCTCAGGATCTGATCGTCTCTCTCTTTCCCGCTCAGGCGCATTTGTGTGCCTGAACCGCGCGCTCGTCTCCGCCGATTCGTCGGAGCGTTTCGCGCTGGCCCGGATTTGACCTGGAGGAGAGAAGATGAGAGCCGTACGTGTACTCGCATTCATATTGTCGTTGTCGCTCGGACTGTGGGCCCAGATCGACCCATTTGCTTCCGCTGCAAGCATGCTGCCCGCGCCACAGCACCAGCGTCGGGTTGCCGCCGCAGACCGGCTAACGCTGGAGCAGGCGCAAGCCGCCGCGCTGGCAAACAGTCCCGAGATCAGGCTGGCCGCGCGCCGTGTGGCCGTTGCCCAGGCGCGGCAGCCCGCGGCCGGCGCGCTGGATGATCCCTCGCTCATGTATCGCGGCTGGGGTGTGCCGCTGAAGTCGCCTTACGACCTCAACCAGGCGCAGAACATGTTCATGATCGGCCAGAACTTCCCCGGACCGGGCAAGCGCGCTCTGCGCTCCGAAGTTGCCGGCGAGGACATCACCATCGCCAAGGCGGGACTCGAAGCCGTCAAGCACGACGTTACGGCACGCGTGCGCACGGCGTTCTACTCCCTCCTGCGCAACAGCGAGGAGATGCGTATCCACGATGAGCAGGTGGCCCTGGCGCGGGAGGGCGTGGAAGCGGCACGCATCAAGTACACGGTCGGCCGTGTCCCGCAGCAGGACGTGCTCAAAGCGCAGGTCGCTCTCACCCGGCTGGTCGACCACCTGGTGATGCTCGAGACCGACGGCGCCATGGTCCGCGCCACGCTGAACACGCTCATGGGACGCGATCCCGGGACGCCCGTGGAAGCGGTGGGCGAGCAGGCTGTGGCGGCGCGGCTGCCTTCATTGCTGGAGCTGGAAAAAACCGCGCTGGAGAATCGGCCGGAGCTTGTGGCCGCGTCTCTTACCGTGCAACAGGGCGAGACCAGGACCAGGCTTGCGGAGAAGGCGTACACGCCCGATTACAGCGTCTCCGCCGGCTACATGCTGATGCCCAGCGGCAGCACCAACCGCAACACTTATTCGGCAGAGCTTTCCATGACGCTGCCGTGGCTCAACCGGCGCAAGCACGATGCCGAGATCGCGGAAGCGAAGACCGACACCGCGGTGCGCCAGGCGGAGTACGACAACCAGCGCGCGGTGGTCTTCCAGCAGATCCAGGAGGCGTTGATCCGGGCGAATGCCGCGCACAAGCTGGTGGACCTCTACCACAACACGCTGCGTCCGCAGGCTGAGGCCACGCTGAAGGCTACCGCCGCGGCCTACCAGACCGACCGCACCGACTTTCTCAACCTGCTGGACAGCCAGAACATGAGCCTGGACGTGGACATCTCCTACTTCCGCGCCCTGGCCGACTACGAATCGCGCGTGGCTGAACTGGAGCGCGCAGTCGGCGCTCCCATTGCAATGCCGGAGGTGAAGCAATGACATCGCGCGAGAAGAGATTCATATTCATCGGACTGGCGCTGGGACTAACGCTGGCGGCAATCGTCTATTTTGCGACTGGCAGCCTGCCGCACACGCACGCTCCGGGCGCGCCTGCTGCGAATGCCTCGGCCGGGCCGGCGCCCGCGGCAGGCGCGAGCGCGGCGAGCGAAAGCGCGCCGGCGGGTGCGTCCGGAGAGCCCGGCTCGGTTCAACTAACCGAAGACGAGCAGAAATCCATCGGGCTGGAGACCGTCGAGGTCACAACTCGCAACCTCTCCCGCGACTTGCTGGCGCCCGGTCGTGTGGACGAAGCGGAGACGCAGCTTGCTTCCATCAGTGCGCGGGTCGGCGGCCGGATCGAGAAGCTGTACGTTTCATATACCGGCCAGGCAGTGCGCCGCGGAGAGCCCATTGCGCTCATCTACAGTCCCGACGTGCTGCAATCGGCACAGGAATACAAGCTGGCGCTCGAAAACCGGCAGCGGCTGAAGGCCGCGCTGCCTTCCGCGATCGAACAGGCGGACGACATGGTCCAAGCCAGCCGCCGCAGGCTCGAGCTTTGGGGGCTGACCGAGAAGCAGATCACCGACATCGGCTCCTCGCCGCAGCCGAAGGTTGACATCACCATTTATTCCCCGGCGAACGGCATCGTTGCCGAGCGTAAGGTCACCGCCGGCCAGTATGTGAAGGAAGGCGACCTCCTCTACACGCTCACCGACCTGAGCAGCGTGTGGGTGAAGGCCGATGTTTACGAGATCGACCTGCCGTCGGTGCATGTCGGGCAGGCGGTGGAAATCACTTCCGATGCGCTGAGTTCCGCCCTCCACGGCCGTGTGCAGTTCATCGAACCGGCGCTCAACCCGCAGACGCGGACGGTCGCGGTACGCGTGCAGGTGCCGAACCCGGGCATGCGTCTGCGCCCGGGCATGTTCGCCAACGTGGTTCTGCGCAGCCATGCGGCGCGGCCGGTGCCGGTGGTGCCGCGTTCCGCGGTAGTCGACAGCGGTCAGCGCAAGATCGTGTACGTGGCCAGGGGCAACGGTCTGTTCGAAGGACGCGCGGTCGAACTCGGCCCGGCGGCCGAGGACTACTACCCCGTGATCTCTGGACTCAAGCCGGGCGAGCGCGTGGTGTCGGGGGGCGCGTTCATGATCGATTCGCAAACCCGCCTGACCACGGGCATGACCGGACTGTTCGGCGGATCGAAGGCATTCGAGCGCGACGACAAGCCCGCGGCTCAAGCATCTGCGCCGCAGGTGAAGATCACCTTCCGCACCACGCCATCGCCGCCCAAGGGCGCTGCCGAGAACGCGATTCACGTCATCGTCACCGATGCCGCCGGCAAGCCGGTCAGCGACGCGCAGGTGAAGGTGATCTTCCTCATGCCGGCGATGCCGGGGATGGGCGAGATGCGTTCCTCGGCCGACCTCGCCTGGAATGGCAGGGAATACGCGGGCAAAGGCGACATCCCCATGGCGGGTCCGTACAACGTGGTGGTGGAAGTCAGCCGCGGAGGGCAGCCGCTGGCTTCCTACCGCACGCGCGTGAACGCCGAGTGAGGAGGGAACAGTGATCAACAAGCTGATCGAATTCTCCTTGAAGAACCGGTTCCTGATCATCCTGGCGTACATCTTCCTCGCCGGCTGGGGCTACTGGGCGCTGGTGAGGACGCCCATTGACGCCATCCCCGACCTCAGCGAGAACCAGGTGATCGTCTACACCGACTGGGCGGGCCGCAGTCCCCAGGAAGTCGAAGACCAGGTCACATACCCGCTGACGGTGAACCTGGAAGGCCTGCCGGGCATGAAGTCGGTGCGCTCATCCTCGGCATTCGGCTTCTCCATGGTGACGCTCATCTTCAACGACGACGTGGACGTGTACTGGGCCCGCAGCCGGGTTCTCGAGCGGCTGAACTTCGCGGCCAGTGCGCTGCCCGCCGGCGTCACGGCCACGCTCGGTCCGGATGCCACCGGCGTGGGCCAGGTCTTCTGGTACACCGTGGAGGGCCCGTACGATCCCGGCACCCTGCACTCGCTGCAGGACTGGTTCATCCGCTACCAGCTCAATTCCGTCCCGGGCGTTTCCGAGGTTGCGTCGATCGGAGGCTTCGTCCGCCAGTATCAGATCGACCTGGATCCGGTGAAGCTGCGCGCCTACAACGTCCCGATCCGCATGATCTTCGACGCCGTCCAGCGCTCGAACAACAATGTGGGCGCGAAGGTGGTCGAGTCCAACGACACCGAGCTGGTCGTGCGCGGGCTGGGACTGATCCGGAACCTGCAGGATATCGAGAACATCGTCATCTCCGCGCAGAACGGCACGCCCGTGTACCTGAAGAATATGGCCAGCGTGCAACTGGGGCCGGAGTTCCGCCGCGGCGTGCTCGATAAGGACGGGCACGAAGTGGTGGGCGGCGTGGTGATCATCCGCTACGGGGCCAATGCGCTGGAGGCCATCCAGGCGGTCAAGCAGAAGATCGCGGCGCTCGAACCCGGCTTGCCCCGTGGAGTGAAGATCGTTCCCTTCTATGACCGCAGCAGCCTGATCCTGCACGCGGTGGGCACGCTGCGCTCGGCGCTGATCGAGGAGATTATCCTGGTCACCCTGGCGCACGTCATCTTCCTATGGCATTTCCGCAGCATTCTGATCGTCACTCTGCCGCTGCCGCTGGCGGTGCTGAGCTCGTTCCTGCTGATGCATTACATCGGCATCAGCTCCAACATCATGTCGCTGGGCGGCATCGCCATCGCCATCGGCGTGCTGGTGGACGCCGGCATCGTGATGACCGAGAACGTGATCCGCCATGCCGAACGCTACGCGGAAGAGCACGGCGACTACCGCTCGAAGATCCGGGAGATCACGCTGAGCGCGGCCCGCCTGGTGGGCCGGCCCATCTTCTTCGCCATGACCATCATCATCCTGGCGTTCATCCCGGTATTCGCGCTCACCGGCATGGAGGGAAAACTCTTCCATCCCCTGGCGTTCACCAAGACGTTCGCCATGCTGGGCTCCACCATCATCGCGGTGACGCTGGTGCCGGTGCTGTGCACGTTCTTCATCCGCGGCAAGCTGCACCGCGAGGAGGACAACCCGGTGATGCGCGGGCTGCGCTCGGTATATCA
>DATNJE010000366.1:0-5324 GCA_035604095.1 Terriglobales bacterium | reverse complement strand
TCAGTTCTTCCAACGTGACCGGAAACAGCGCCCCCTGCGTCCGCCCTTCTCCCTGCATAAAGCCCATGAAAAATGCCCCTGCTCCCGCGAGGGCATCTTCGCATTTATTTCTCGCCGGGCCCAGTGTTTCGTAACAGTCTGGAGAGCGGGCCTTTTTCTTCGAACTAAATTCAGTAATGGACTGGGATGAGGGCCCGCAAATCGCCAAGATTCCCGTCAAGTGCGTTATGGGGGCGGTGTTTCCATTGGCGTCGTTATTATGCTCCTGGTCGGGCTCCCACAAGTGCGGCTGTTCGCGCTGATCAGCATCCCACTCGGCGTGATTGTGGGACTCGTTCTTTACTTGTGGCACAGACGCAAAGCAGTGGAACTTGCCGACATCGATCCGTCTTGGAAACCCTAATAAATTCGCGTAAATCCACCCCTCGACTTCGCTCGGGGCACGCTATCCGCGGCGAACGAAGTTACCGCGCCGGTCTCATCTCCGCCTTCAGCGGCAGCGACGAGAACACGTTGCCCTGCTGGTCGAAGAAGCTCAGCCGCGGGCCGTCTTCGCTGATCGCCATACGCGCCCGGATTTGCCCGTCGGAGTCACGCAGGACAAAGTTCTGGGCCTCGACGCTGCGTGCTTTCACGAGAAACGGCTGCGGATAGTCGAACCCTGCCAGCAACAGCACCAGGCAGCTCAGCAACAGAACCAGCGCGGCCAGCTTCCACCGGCGGTTTCCCCGCTCCAGGCGCTCCACTCGTTGAATCAATTCGTTTTCCTGCATCGACACACCTCCAGTTAGGGAGAGAACGAGCCCATTGGCGACTCTTGCGCGTTATTTGCACGATTCCCCGGGGAACAATAAAATCAGCTTGCTGCGTTTCTGCACGGGTTCATGGCCAGTCCCACCTTTGCTTCCACCTTCCGGCGCAACGGCACGCTGGCGCGCATCGCCGGCCTGGCGTTGGCGCTGGCTATTGTACTGATCCTGGGCGCGGCTGGATGGTGCTACCTTCAACTGCACGCTGCGTTGCCGCAGGTTGACGGCCAGGTGCGCGTCGAGGGCCTCGCGGCGCCGGTCAGCGTCCTCCGCGACGCGCAGGGTGTGCCCCACATCCGCGCCGCCAATCTTCACGACCTGATGTTTGCGCAAGGGTACGTCGCCGCCCAGGACCGGCTGTGGCAGATGGATGCGCTCCGCCGGGCGGCGCTGGGCGAGCTGGCCGAGATCGTTGGACCCGGAGCGGTGGAACGCGACCGCCAGCAGCGGCTGCTGCTGATCCGCTCGACCACGGAGCGCGCGTGGGATGCGCTTCCCGCCTCGACCCGCGAATACTTTCAGGCCTATGCGAGCGGCGTGAATGCGTTCATCGGCTCGCATCGCGGCCGCTTGCCGGTCGAGTTTCGGCTGCTGCGATACGCGCCGCGCGCCTGGACCCCGAATGACAGTCTCGCCCTCGGGCTTTTCCTCCACGAGATGCTCACGCACGGCCACTATCGCCGGCAGTTGGGCCGGGAAAAGATCCTGGCCAAGCTGGGCCCGGAATTGACGGCTGACCTCTATCCCAATTCCTCGCTGCACGACCATCCCCCGGGTGCCGAAGCCAGGCGCCTCGACCAGGAATCCGACGACGACGATGATGACGACGATGATGATGCGCCCCCGGTAATGCGTACGACACTGGAGGGTGCCCCACCCAAGCCTCTTTTGCTTGGGTGGGGGTCCTCGGTTGATTCCGAGTGGTTCTCCGCGGTCCTCCCCGGCGGCTCGAACGACTGGGTGGT
Organism: Terriglobales bacterium; assembly: GCA_035604095.1. Taxonomy (GTDB): domain Bacteria; phylum Acidobacteriota; class Terriglobia; order Terriglobales; family Acidobacteriaceae; genus JAHFUA01. The sequence goes on along the minus strand of DATNJE010000366.1, from coordinate 3,550 downwards.
CTCGGGCGCGCACACCGTCTCCGGCAAGCCGCTGCTCTCGAATGACATGCACCTGCAACAGGCGATGCCGAGCCTGTGGTACGAGGCGCAGTTGGAAATCACCGCTGCCGGCGCGAGCGCGCCGCCCTTCGATGTGGCCGGATTCACCCTGCCCGGGATGCCGTTCGTGCTCATCGGCCACAACCAGCGCATCGCGTGGGGCGCCACCAACCTCGGCGCCGACGTCGAGGACCTCTTCATCGAGACCTTCAACGCGCAAGGCGAATACCAGACGCCCGAAGGCTGGAAGAAGCCGGAGGTCCGCCACGAGACCATCCACGTCAAAGGCAAGCCCGATGTTGCGCTCGACGTGGTGGTCACTCGCCACGGGCCGGTGATCAGCGACTTCATTCCGGGGGAGACGCGCAAGCTGGCGCTCGAGTGGGCGCCGCTCAAGGATCCCGCGTTCGTGAGGTATCCTTTTTTTGAGATCGATTCGGCGCAGAACTGGGAGGAATTCCGGCGGGCGCTTTCCGCCATGGGCGGACCTTCATTGAATTTCGTCTACGCCGACGTGGACGGACATATCGGCTACCAGGCCGAAGGACGCATCCCGCTGCGTACCTCGCCTACCAACGACGTGCCCGTCGGCGGCAACGACCACGCCCACGAATGGACCGGCGTGGTGCCGTTCGACAAGCTGCCCAGCGTCTTCGATCCGCCCTCGGGGATCATCGCCACCGCCAATGCGCGCATCACGCCCGACAAGTATCCCTATCCGCTGAGCAGCGAGTGGATGGCGCCCTTCCGCACCGAGCGCATTTATCGCGTGCTGCAATCCGGAAGGCAATTCGCGCCCGACGACATGCTGGCGCTGGAGATGGACGTGGCGTCGGAGTACGACCACTTCTGCGCCGAGCGCTTCGTGTATTCCGTGGATCACGCCAAGCAACCTTCCGCGCGCGCCCGTGCCGCCGCCGACTTGATGCGCTCATGGGAGGGCCAGGTCACCGTGGATTCAGCGGCCCCGACGCTTACCGTGGGAGCGCGCACCGAGCTTTGGCGCATGCTGCTCGAACCCAAGCTGGGCGCGGACTACAAGCTCTACCGCTGGGGAATGCAGTCGGTGGCGCTGGAGAACATCCTGTTGCGGCAGCCGCCGCGCTGGCTTCCCGCCAACTATCCAAACTATGACGAGCTGCTCACTGCCGCCGTCGAGGCCATGGTTACGAGTCCAGAGGCGCCGAAGTCGCTCAACTCCTGGACCTGGGGAAAGGCGCGGCCGTTCCGGCTGGAGCACCCGGTCCTGGGCGAAATCCCGCTGCTGCGGCGCTGGGCCGGTCCGGGACGCTACCAGGCCGCGGGCGACGGCTACACCGTCAAGCAGATGGGACACGGCGAGTCACACGCGTATCAGCAGGCTCCTTCCGAGCGCATGACCGTAGATTTTGCGAATCTCGACGCCAGCACCATGAACATCGTTACCGGACAATCCGGGCAGATCTTCAGTCCGCACTACCTCGATCAGTGGAAGGCCTGGGCGGAAGGCCGCAGCTTCGTTTTTCCCTTCAGCGACGGGGCGGTGGACCGGGCGAAGCAGCAGGAGCTGCGGCTGGAGCCGGGAAAATGACGAGTACTGGGTACTGACTTCCGGGTTTTACTTGTCTATGTACTTCACGTCCACGGCCTTGCCGACCACGTCGATCTGGGTGGGCGTGAGCGTAGGCTGGACAGTGGCAGAGGCGTCATAGATCTGCAACTCGCCCAAACAGGGCAGGGTTGTACATTGAGGGCTGCCCGCGGGCAGGTCCTCAATCACATACACTACGCTACGCTCGCTGATAGGAGCGATCCCGGTGACGTTGCCAGCGTTATTGTCTACGACGGCGGTATTGGCACTCGTGTCATAGATGGTGAGACAACCAGCAGTGCAGGTGGGGGTCGCACCAATGAAAAGCTTGTTGTTGCTGGCCAGCTCCATGTGGTTGTGATAGCCGTCGCTAATGACGACCGGGGCGCTGGCGGTGAGCGCTCCGGTATCGATGGTCTGGAGCCTGCCGCAGGAAGTGCCGGTGATGGAACCGGCGCAGCCAGCGCCCGGCGGACTGCCGGCCACATACAGTGTGGTTCCATTCAGCAGGCCGGTGGTGGCGCCCGCGACCGGGACGGGCGTTCCCGGGGTGGGTGGGTTGGTGGTAAGGTCCAGGACGGTGACACTGGCGGCCGTGCCCCCGCACTCCGCACCACAGTTGAGGATGAAAGCCTTAGTCCCGTCGGTCGAGAAAACGGCCGATACCGGCTTGTCGAAGGCCGCTCCAGCCATCAGCGTGCCCGCCGTGGCGGGCGTGGTCTCGGCGAGGCCGGTATCGATCACGGTGAACGTATCCTGATGGTCGGCGGGGCCGCCAAAGAGCAGCAACTTGCTGTCGGTTGGGCTTTTCAACAGAGTGGTGGCTACGTTCAACGGCACGTAAAGCATGGTGGTGGTGTCCAACGCCACGTTCACCGTGCCGGTGATGTCAAAGTTGGTGAAAACGTCTACCACCTCGACCACGTTGGAGAATCCGCCACATGCAGCCAGCGGGCAATTGGGCACGGCAGCGAAGCCGACGGTGTCGTCGGACATGGCGGCGTACCCCGTGCTGAGGTTGGGCAGAGTGATTCTCCCCAGGGTCGATTCCATGGAGTTGGAGACCACGGCCAGCGTGTTTTCTCCCGCGTTGAACACCAGCGTGATTGTCTTGTCGGGCGAGAGCACCATGGCGCCAGGCTGGCTGCCGGTGGAGATGGTGAAACCGGACTCCACGTCGGTGGCCGCATCCTCGATGTGCAAGGTGCCGTCGAAGTCGTCGGAAACGAAGGCGCGCTTGCTCAGGCCGCTGACCGCCCCGCCGCTGCTCCCGCAAGCGGCCAGGCCCAGAATCGCGAGAGACAGGGCGACGACAACAGCTCCCTTCCAATCCGTGCGATGACTCATCAAGATAAGGTCCGTCCGCAGAATTTGTGATTATAACAAAGCGCCGCTACGGACGCCGGGCGACCAGCCACATGTTGTCGCTTGTAGGAAAGCGGTCGAAGATGCCGAAGCGCTGCACCTGGAACCCGGCCTGGGCGAGCAGCGCCCCCAGCCCTGTCGGAGTGAAATAGTTCACATGGTCGGGAAAGCGGAACCCGCACCAAAGTGCGCCCCGCACGGCGCGGTTCCACGAGCCGTAATTCGGCACCTTGACGATGAGGCAGCAGCCCGGACGCATCACTCGGCCGGCGGCCGAGAGTACTGCGCGCGGCTCGGGTTCGTGCTCGAGAAAGCTAGTCATGATCACACCCGTGAAAAAGCCGGCGTCGAACTGGCCGAGCGCGGTCAGAGCGTCCCCCTGGACCACCCGGCCGCCGCGCGCCGCAAAACGTTGGTGAGCCAGGCGGCTGAGCTCTGCGGAGATCTCGATCCCACAAGGAACAAACTGGGGCGCCAGCCGCTCCAGCGTATGCCCGCCCGAGCAGCCCACATCCAGTACCGGTCCGGGAGCAAAGTAGCGGGCCGCCCAGGAAACCAGCTTGTCGCGTCCCAGCA
>DATNJE010000365.1:0-8326 GCA_035604095.1 Terriglobales bacterium | reverse complement strand
AAGCGCGAAGGGCGGCGCCGTTGGAACTACCTGAACGTGGTCCCCATCCAGGAAATTTACAACCGGTGGATCAGCCGATACGCCAGCAGCTCCGCTGCCCTGCTGGCCCGGATGAAGCGAGAGATGGAAGCGGATTAGTGGTTTGGAATCGTTCCTCTCGGCCATCGCCTCCCGTTCCGGCTCGGGGTTTGATAAAATCCTACTCCGCTGCTTGAGCAGCGTTCTTTGGCCACCGCCAACCCCTTGGCAGAGCGTCGGAGACGGCGCCTCCTACCTGAGCAGAACGAACTGCTCTGCTTGCTCTCTGAAAAAAAGGACGCGGGAAAGAAACCGTCCAGGTACATTGCGATTCAGCGAAAGGAGAATTGAATGCCGGAAAAGCGAACCCGTGCGATCCATGCCGAAGTCATCAATGCACAACCTCGTTTTCACCAGAGTGCGCCTGAAGTCCAGGCTTACGGGACGGTCACGCTCCTTCCTCTTGAGCTGGAAGAACCCGTCCGGCTGGAGATGACGGAGCAACTCAACCAGTTGCTTGCCGATACCATGACGCTGCGCGATCTGTACAAAAAATCCCACTGGCAGACCTCCGGCCCGACCTTCTATCAGCTTCACCTGCTTTTCGATAAGCACTTTGGGGAGCAGTCCGAGTTGGTGGACTCCATTGCCGAGCGGGTTCAATTGCTGGGAGGGGTAAGCATCGCCATGGCGCCCGATGTCGCCGAAACGACGGCGATCCCGCGGCCCCCGCGCGGCCGCGAAGCTGTCCCGGTGCAACTCTCGCGGCTGCTGGACGCCCACCAGATCATCATCCGCGAGGCCAGGAAGCTGGCGCGTCGCGCCTCCGCGCTGGGGGACGATGGAACCAACGATCTGGTGGTCAGTGATGTACTGCGCACCAACGAGCTCCAGGTCTGGTTCGTCAGCGAGCACCTGGTGAATCTGCCGCTGGTGGAGGCGCAGACACCATCAAGAACGGCGGGTGCAGCTTAGCGCTGTGACCTAATAACGGAGGGGCAGCCCAAACCTGAATTCGGGCTGCCCCTTTTGTGTGCGGAACTATCCCCTTCTCTTGCGGCAGGTCCGCGAAGACACTAAACTCTTAGTAACGCCAGTGGATGACTGGGAATCAAAACACTTATACCTCCCCAGTGGACTTCCGCCCGGTGCGCTGGCCGCCTGCGCGCTTGGGTGTTTCCGTAACGGAAGAGATGACCTATGACGACGACCAAAATTGCTTCGCCCGCAGACCTGGAAGCAGCAGCGCCCCAGGCAGCCCAGCCCGATGTGGTTGAGGAAACTTCCGAGTGGATCGAAGCCTTCGACGAGTTAGTGGCCGAAGAAGGTCCCATGGCCGGGGCGCAGTTGCTGGGCACGCTCACCCGCCGCGCGCGGCAGGCCGGCGTCGATCTGCCCATTCAGTTGAACACTCCCTATGTCAACACCATCCGCGTGGAGGAAGAGGAGCCCTACCCGGGCGACCGGCTGATCGAGCGCCGCATCAAGGGCCTGGTCCGGTGGAACGCCATGGCTATGGTGCATCGCCAGAACAAGAAGGACCCCGGTATCGGCGGACACATATCCACCTACTCCTCGATCGCCAGCCTGCTGGAGGTGGGGTTTAACCACTTCTTCCGCGCCCGCTACGGCACCGAACCCGGCGACTTCCTCTACCTGCAGGGCCACGCCTCGCCCGGAGTCTATGCTCGCGCTTTTCTTGCCGGCCTGCTCACCGAAGAACAGATCGACAATTTCCGCCATGAGCTGCGCGGCAAGCCCGGTCTGTCTTCCTATCCGCATCCCTGGCTGATGCCGCATTTCTGGCGTTTCCCCACGGTCTCGATGGGCCTGGGTCCGCTGAACGCCATCTACCAGGCGCGCTTCATGCGCTATCTGGAAAACCGCGGCCTCATCTCCCAAACCGCGCGCAAGATCTGGGCCTTCGTCGGCGATGGCGAGAGCGACGAACCCGAAACCATGGGTTCGCTCACCCTGGCTTCGCGCGAGAAGCTGGACAACCTGATTTTCGTGGTCAACTGCAATCTCCAGCGTCTGGACGGGCCGGTGCGCGGCAACGGCAAGATCATCCAGGAACTGGAAGCTGCCTTCCGCGGGGCCGGCTGGAATGTAATCAAGGTGATCTGGGGCGCCGACTGGGACGAACTGCTGGCGCGCGACACGACCGGCCTGCTGCTCAAGCGCATGGAAGAGTGCGTCGACGGCGACTATCAGAGCTTGAAGGTCAAGGGCGGCGCCTATATCCGCGATTACTTCTTTGGCAAGTATCCGCAACTATTGGAGCTGGTAGCGGACAAGAGCGACGAAGAACTCAGCCGCCTGCGCCTGGGCGGCCACGACCCGCAGAAGGTCTACAACGCCTACAAGTGCGCGGTCGAGCATCGTGGCGCGCCCACCGTGATTCTGGCCAAGACGATCAAGGGATACGGCCTGGGCTCGGCCGAAGCCCGCAACGCCACCCACCAGGAAAAGAAGCTCAACGACGAGAACCTGGCGCTTTTCCGCTCGCGCTTCGATATCCCAATCCCCGAGCAGGCGGCGCTCGACGGCGCGCCTTATCGTCCGCCCGAGGACAGCCTCGAGATCCTCTACCTGAAGGAGCGCCGCAAGGAACTTGGCGGGTACATCCTGCAGCGCCAGGTCCCGAAGTTCGACATCAAGGTTCCGGAGCTGGATTACTACGCGGAGTCGCTCGCCGGTTCCAAGGGCCGAGCCGTCTCGACCACGATGGGATACGTCAGCATGCTGCGGCATCTGCTGAAGCATCCCGAGATCGGCAAGCTGATCGTTCCCATCGTCCCCGACGAGGGCCGGACGTTCGGCATGGAATCACTCATCCGCCAGGTCGGCATCTACGCCAGCCAGGGCCAGCTTTACGAACCTCACGATCAGGAGATGCTGCTGTACTACCGCGAAGCCAAGGACGGCCAGATCTTGGAGGAGGGAATCACTGAGGCGGGCTCGATGGGCTCATTCACAGCCGCAGGCACGGCGTACGCCAACTACCGCGTGCCCATGATCCCGTTCTTTACTTTCTACTCGATGTTCGGATTCCAGCGCGTCGGCGACCTGATCTGGGCGTTTGCCGACGCGCGCGGGCGCGGCTTCCTGTTCGGCGGCACCGCCGGACGGACCACGCTTGCCGGGGAAGGCTTGCAGCACCTCGACGGGCACAGCCACGTGCTGGCCAGCGTCGTGCCCACCTGCGCTACCTACGATTGTGCTTACGTGTACGAGATCGCCGTCATCGTCCAGGACGGCATACGTCGCATGCACCAGGAGGGCGAAGACCGCTTCTATTACATCACCGTCTATAACGAGGACTATCCCATGCCGGAGATGCCGGAGGGCTCGGCCGAGGGCATCCTGCGCGGCATCTACAAGTTCAAGCCGGCGTCCGGCGGCAAGCCAGCGCTGCAACTGTTCGGCAGCGGACCCATCTTGAACGAAGCCTTGCGCGCGCAGCAGATCCTGGCGGAGAAGTACAAGATCCAAGCCGACTTGTGGAGCGTGACCAGCTACAACCAGCTCCGCCGCGAGGCGCTGGCCACCGAGCGCTGGAACCGGCTGCACCCGGCGGAAAAAGAGAAGCGGCCGTACATCCTGCAAGCCCTGGAGGGCGCTGAAGGGCCGATTGTAGCGGCCACCGATTACATGAAGATCGTGCCCGACCAGCTCGCGCCCTGGCTCACGGGGCGTCTGGTTACACTCGGCACCGACGGCTTCGGACGCAGCGACAACCGCCAGCACCTGCGGCGTCACTTCGAAGTCAACGCGGAGTCGATCGCGGCGGCGGCGCTCTCGCGCCTGGCTCGCGACGGCAAGTTTGACGCTCGCAAGGCGCAGAAAGCCCTGCAGGATCTGGGCGTGGATACGGAGAAGATCGATCCCGCCGGCGCCTGAGGTCGCGCAATCTAAGAGACGGTCTCCACTCTTGCCGTTCTCAGTGGTACCCTAGCTTCTTCTTTTTGCGCCGCGGCTATCTGCGGCGGAAGTGTTACCATCGGAGAACCTGCGTGAACAAGGCCGTCCTGCTATTCCTCAGTTGTCTGCTGCTGGTTTCGGTTTCAGGGTGCGGGTCGTCCGCCGTGACCGGGCCCAATGGATTTCTCTACTCCGCTAACAGCTTCCGGCCGGGATCGATGGCCGCCTTTTCCGTCACTACCGGAGCGCTGGTTCAGATCGCCGGTACTCCGTTCGTCACCGCCGGGAGTGCGCCCTACACGATCGCAGCTTCGCCGCCGGCCCTGCCCTCGCCCGCGCCCGCTGTCACCACCAAATTCCTGTATGCGGGGATCCCGGCGACGTCCAAAGGCGGGGTGATCACGCGCCTGCTGGGTCGCACGCTGAGCGGTTCGGTTACTGGCGGCATCATGCTGATGCCCGTCAACAGCGACCACACGCTGGCTACGTCACAGATGTTCGCCAGCGGCGGCGATTACGATCCCATTGCCGTCGCGCCTAGCGGCAACTTCCTTTACGCCATCGACCTCACGGCCAATCATTTGGCGGCTTTTTCCATCGACAGCAGCAAAGGGTCGCTGACCGCCATCGGCCCACCGGCCGGCGTGGCCGTGGGCCCGGATCCCTTCAACGTCGTGGTCGATCCCCAGGGCAAGTTTGTGTTTGTGGCCAATTGCGATTGCGTCACCAATCCCCAGAACCATGGCTCGGTCTCGGTGTTCTCCATCAACAACGACGGCACGCTGACCGCCGTTGGCACCTTCGTCCCCGGCGGCACCGTTACCGCCCAACCCATCGCCCTGGCAGTTTCGCCGAACAGTCAGTTTCTTTTTATCGCCGGCCTGGATGACAACGTGTACGTCGAAAGCATCGCGGCCGGCGGCACGCTCACCGGTGTTTCCTGCCCGCCCATCCCACCTAACCCCAATTCGCCTTGTGCTCTGCCGCCCGGCAGTATGCCCGTTTCGATCGCGGTGAGCATCGACGGCGGCAACACTGTTTATACCGGCAATGCCGGAACCGGCACTGTCTCCTTCTTCCTCAACTGCACGCAAACTCCCCTCCCCATAGTGGCGACGACGTCCGTCGGATGCCCAACTGATGGCAATGGCAATGCGCTCACGCCTGTTGCTTTCCAAAACAATAACCCCGTCGGTGGCACCGTCGGTGTAGTTGTGCCAGACCCTAGCAGTATCGCCGCTAGCACCACTGTTACCGCTATCAACCCCGGCCACTTTCTATACGTCACCGACTACGACCACGGAACCATCCTGGTATTCGCCGTCACTAGCTCTACCACCTGCACGATGACGTCGTGCCCGACCACCGCCGGAACCCTCACCCAGAGCGGGTCAATGGTGAATACCGGAGGCCAGAACCCGTTCGGGCTGGCCTTCTCCTTCTAGGGGAAGGTCAATTTCTGGTGTGGCCTGGTACAGCGACCCGGTTTTGAACTAGGCCGCCGTCCGGTGCGATCGTCTGCGCCGGCGGCTGGTGGTGTGGAAGGAAGCTGCGGCGATTGCCGCCACCACGTAGAACGTCGCGGCGTTGGCCGGGATCTGCAGGTTGAAATCCACCAAGCTGTGCACCAGGATGCCAGTGACGCCGAGCAGCGCCGCCAGCGTGGCGGCTTGCGTCAAGTCCAGCCCCGGACCGCGCAGTTTACGGAACCCACGCACATACACCATCGCGAGAAAACCAAGCACGGCCGCGAACCCCAGCGCTCCAGTCTCGGCCAGCACCTGGATGTAATCGTTGTGCGCTGCGTTGATGAACACGTCGGCATAGAAGGTGCGGTACTTGGGATACACCGTGGTGAAGGTTCCCAGGCCCCATCCCATCACCGGGCGCGCCTTGATCATGGGGATACTATCGCGGGCGATCTGAATGCGGGTGTGATAGCTGGCGTCGTCGGTCTTGAAGGAGACAAAGCGCTCGACCAGGCTTCTGCCGCCTAGCCACAGCAGGAACATCAGAATCAGCAGGCAGGCCGTGGCGAAGATGGCCGCGGAGCGCCGGCTGGCGTTCTTCCACCACAGCACCCCGGCCAGGAAGACCACCTCGAAGCCGAACGCCGTCATCCCGCCGCGCGACAAGGAGAGAAAGATGGTGGCCGCCATGAACACGCCGGCAAAGGCCAGCAGCACGCGCTTGGGTGGGGTCAACTCCTCCATCATGCTCAGCACCAGCGGGAAGGGCGCCAGCATCTCCATCAGGCCGGCATAGTGGTTGTGGTTGACGTAGGGGCCGAAGATAAAGCTGGCGCCGCGCACCGGCACCATCCAATAGATCTCGCCCTTGGAGGTGAGGTCCTGGATCAGGGCGAAGAGGGCAATCAGGAACCCGGCCACGGTGAGGAACCCGGCCAGCCGCTTGACGTCTTCCTGGGCGCGCAGCATCTGCACTGCCACCAGCAGAATCATGCCGTAAGCGAGGTAGGTGAGGCTGGCGGTGCGCGTCATGTAGGCGTAGGCGGTCCGGTGCAACAGGAGTTGAGCCCCGGCGATGGCGGCGAAGAGCGCCACCGGCCCATACAGCGGGCTCAGCACGAACTCGGCGCCGGTAGCCAGTTGCTGCGCCGCCCACAGCACCAGCAGCCCGGCAGCCATCGCTTGCAATCCGAACAGCGACCACGGCTCGACCGCGCCGAACGTGACCACGCCGTAAACCAGCACACCGGCCAGCCCGTATAGCACGAAATATCGCAGGGCCGCGGGAGCCGCGACCGCCGTGGCGCTGCGCGCGCGCACCGCCGCTATCACTTCCGCCGACATGATCTGTGCCTGTCCGCTCACGGCAAACTCCGGTTCATGATTTTGGGGACCAGGGTTACATCGTCCACCCAGATTTTTCCGCGGATAAGCCGCTGGCTGGGCACCCGAATAATGTGCACCAGCAACAGGTCGTCCTGCGCCCCGGTGGTGAATTCGCCCTGCAGCTCCTGCCACCCGTGAGCGCCTATCACTCCGTCGGTGAGCAGGTACTGCTGGTTCCGGCTCACTCCGTGGATGGCGAAACGCGGCGGGCTGATGGTCTCAAGGTCCTCCGCCATCATGAACCCGCTGAACTGATAGCGCGTGTTGCCGCGTACCGGCACCAACTGGACCACACCCGAATCCCCGGGCGCGCCCTCGAAGGTGATGGCCAGCGAGCGATTCCCGCTGTGCGCGCGCCGGTCGTCGATGACCACCGATGCCCCCTGCTGCGGCGAATATCGCCAATCCAGACCGCCGTTAAGCAGGTTAAGCTCAAAACCACCGTTGACGATCCTGTCGTCCGAAGGAACGTAGGGGAGGAACTCAGGATTGGCCACCGCCAACTGCGCCCACGCCACTTCGGCTTGCCCTAACTCTCCCCGGCTGATCAGGTAGTCAAGGTAGGGGAAGGCGAGTAGCACCGGGAACGGCCGCTTCAGCGCAATCAGGTGCGACCACACCTTGTCGGCCGCTTGCGGCGGCCGTTTGTTCCACAGGAAACGAATAAAAGTGAAGTAGTCGTCGGGACGCGCCGGCAGCACTTTTTCCGCGATCAGGTCGGGGTCGCGGGTGGCCCGCCAGCACACGTTCAGCACCGCCAGCAGGGTTTCCCCATCATTTTCCACCAGGTCGTGGAAACGGCGCAGGGCCAGCTCCGTCTCTCCCTGCACCAGTGCATAGTTGGCGGTTTGCCAGACCACCTCCGGCGTGGTTGGGTCGGCTTCCATGGCGCGCGCCAGGGCCTGCTGCGTTCCCGCAGGATTGTCCGTGGCCAGATCGGCGCTGGCCAGATCCAGCCAATAGCGCGCGTCGTAGGGATTAAGCGCGATCGCCGCCTTGAGGCCGGCGATGGCGTCGGGGAAATCCTGCATCAACAGGGAGTAGCGGCCGAGGCGGTAACGGAATTCGGCGTTGGAAGGTTCCAGCCGGGCGGCGGTTTTCAGGTTGTCCGGGGTGAAGCGTTCCGCCCACTGGAAGGCGCGGTAGGCGCGCGACGACGCGCGCAGGTAAAACCCGGCCGCCGCCAGCGCCACCAGCAAAAGCGCGATTCGGGCCGCCAGCGGCGCAGCACGGGCGGCTGGTTTGGCCGCCGCTTCGGTCCGCGGCCCCGCCAGGGTTCCACCGGGATCAGGTGTCATGCGATCCAGAACAGCGTCCCGTTACTGCTGCGGCAGTTGCTCGTCGACCTTGTCGCTCTTGTAGTAATAGCCGTACTTCTTGCCATAGTAGCCGTAATAGTAGTAGTAGTCGGAGGCGTTCAGGTCCATGGCGTTGACCACCACGCCGATGATCTTGGAGTTGACGTAGGCGAGCAGTTGTCGCGCCCGGCGCAGCGCCTGTTTGGTGGTCTGTCCGGAGCGGATCACCAG
>DATNJE010000364.1:0-19917 GCA_035604095.1 Terriglobales bacterium | reverse complement strand
ATCGACGCTCCGGTTTGGCACCTCGATGTCGGCTCATCGCATCCTGGAGCTGTAGAAGGTTCCAAGGGTTAGGCTGTTCGCCTATTAAAGCGGTACGTGAGCTGGGTTCAGAACGTCGCGAGACAGTTCGGTCCCTATCTGGTGTGGGCGTAGGAGATTTGAGAGGGCCTGTCCTTAGTACGAGAGGACCGGGATGGACGAACCTCTTGTGTTCCAGTTGTCGTGCCAACGGCATAGCTGGGTAGCGAAGTTCGGTTGTGATAACCGCTGAATGCATATAAGCGGGAAGCACTCCTCAAGATGAGATCTCCCAACCCGTAAGGGGCAAGAAGGGCCCAGGTAGACCACCTGGTTGATAGGCTGGAAGTGGAAGCGCGGTAACGCGTGTAGCTTACCAGTACTAATCGCCCGTTCGGCTTGACCATAAAATTTACCGAGCGCATCAAAAACGCTCTTGGCTATTAGCTTTTGGCTCTTGGCCAAGGCCGCGTAGATCCTGTCTATTCAGTTGTGAGGCATTGGCCTCGAGATCTTTACAGATTGGCGTAAGAGATCCTTCGCCGCACAAAACGCGGCTCAGGATTTCGGCAGCAGGCTCCCATTCGCCGCCTGGCGGCGGCTCATTCACGCCTGCTAAACGCCTCAACTTGTCGGTGATATTACCGCGGGGGACACACCCGTTCCCATCCCGAACACGGAAGTTAAGCCCCGCAGGGCCGATTGTACTGCACGGGAAACTGTGTGGGAGAGTAGGTCGTTGCCGGCATAAATAAAGGCCACGTTCAGAAATGAGCGTGGCCTTTTCCGTTTGGTGAAATGAAAACCGCCGAGGGCGCAGAGGACCACCGAGGAGTTCCTGTGTAACGCCTCCGTTCCGCCGACTGTCGCGTGGGTGTCCCGCCCACCATGAAAACCGCCGATGGCGCCGACTGCTCTTGGCTGCTGAGCAGCTAGCGCCATTGCCCGCTGTCAAGCTGTAGAATACGCGCCAGCATAGGACTTGGTGGTCTCTTCTTTTCGCGCGAGGTGGTACATGTCCACTATTGCGGGTAATACGGCCCAAGGAAAGCGTAGTTGGTTTGTCCGGAATCGGTGGCCCATTGTCGCCATTGCCTTCGCCTCAGTAGGGGCAATTCAGCTGCTCTCCACGGCCTATTTATCGATGAGCGAATTCAGCCGAATGGCTTTCACCAAAGCACAGGCCAAATGGCTTGCTTCCGGAACTTGGTCGGTGGGCAAGGTGTCAGGTAATGCAGAAGCTGCAATCCCAATCAGCGGCCCCAGAGGCAAAGGCACATTGTTTGTTGTCGGAACCAAGAATCTCGGCCTCTGGAAGCTGAATACGCTTCAGCTCGCCATCGATGATGACAGCAAGCGAATCGATCTGTTGGCACCAACGGTCGAGAAACCAAACTGACGGGCAACTGCTTGGGGATACGGGCACGACCTTCCAGTGTGGCGCCTCGCCCGCCAATAGGAATCGGCCATAGCCGCTGAGGTGAGATTCTTCGCTCGCCAAAATAAGGAGGCCATAGATGCCTATGCGGATCGTCGTTGTCGCATTCGCCGCCCTGTTTCTGCTGGCTCCTGTGCTGGCAGCGGCGCAGGCCGCGCCGCCCGCTGCGACGGCCGACGCCGGAATGATCGCCTGCCGGGCACTCGAGGCCCACACCGACGACGAGCTGAAGGTCACCGTCGTCGTCTTCCACCAGCGGGACCAAGCGCAACGCTCGCGGCTGGCGGCGCTGCTGCGTGAGCATTCTGGAGCGATGGTCGAAGTACAGGCCGGCGATGGGGCCTGGCGCCGCGCACGCCTGGTGCGGCTGAAGAGCTGCTTCGGACGCGGCCTGCTGATGTTGCCGGCTCCGGCGCCCTTCACCGGCCGCGCCGAATTCGTGCTACGCCTGCCGGCAAAATGAAAACCGCCGTGAGCTATCCCGGCTACTTCCCCACCGTCTTCCGATGTTCCAGGAACTTCTCCCGGCACTGGCGCGCCTGATTCATGAGCTGGGTGAACTCCGGGCTGCTGCGCAGGTTCGCGTAGAGGGGATCGGTCTCCGCAGCCAGGACGCCGCAAAAATTCTGCTCCACGGCTTTGCGGACCAGTTGCAGCGCGGCCTCGCGTTCTCCGACATACGCGATCCATCCCGCATCTCCGAACTTCTGCTCCGGGTCGCGCCGGGCCAGCATCGCCGGCATGGCTTGGCGGGTAATGACGGCAACTTCCTGGTTACGCCTGGCGGCAAACGCAGCCAGGGCGCTTCGCTGGACTTCGAAGACGGGCGGTACCGCCTCCGCCGCCTGAGCGACTTTGCCCTGGCTGAGAAGGATGTCGACTTCCAAGTCGCGCGAGAACTCCGATCCCGCATCCAGCCGGAGGAAGTCCTCCGCGCGCTTGAAATTGCCCATCCGGAGGAACGCGGTCGAGCACGAGCGCCACTCCCGGTTGCTGGGATCGAGGGCCACGGCCCGATCGCATTCCTGCGCTGACTCCTCCAGCAGCCCGGCATAGCGCAGCAGGTATCCCATGGCAAAATGCGCGCTGGCACTATCCGGGCGCCGCTGCAGAAAAGCGGTGGCTTCGTCGTAGGCTCGGCCGAGGTCGCCGCGCTCGGTTTCTGACACGATCCATCCCTGGGCGGCCAGCGCGTTGTTGGGGTCGAGGGCGAGGACCCGCGCGAGCGCCGCTTCGCTGCGCTGAAACCCCGCCGCACCGCCATCTCCATAGGTGGCATCGTAGTAGTAGCGGTGTGCCAGCGCCTGCCAGGCGGGCGCATAGGAGGCGTCGAGCGCCACTGCCTGTTCCAGCAATTGGATGGCCTGCTTGTTGGGTTCGACGTCGCGGCTCATCGCCACCGCCCGCAGGTAGAGTCCGTAAGCTTCGGGACTCCTGGGCTTGGATTCGCTCTCGTCGCCACCCACCAATCCCAGCACCGGTGCCAAGCCCTGCCGCAGCCGCGATCCCATCTGCTCGCGCAGGGCGATCATGTCCTCGCCCGCCGTGCTGATGCTGTCCCGCCACAGCACACGGTTGTTCTCCACATCGATGACTTCCATCGTCACCCGCAACTGCCCGCCTTCGCGCGCGTAGTGGCCGGTGACCAGGTCGGCGACGCGCAGCTCGCGCCCCACGGCTTGCGGATCCACGCTCGTGCCGGCGAAGCGCCGCGAGGTGTCGAACGGACGCACCGCCAGCGCCGGGATGTAGCTCAGCGTGGTGACGGCTTCGTCCGGCAGCGCCAGGCCGAGGAAGTCGAGGTTCTTGTCGGTGCCCAGGTTCTGGAAGGGCAGCACCGCGATGGTGGTCTGCGCCGACTTCGGCAGATGATTCGGCCGCTGCAAACGCCAGCTCACAATCGCCCCCGCCACGAAAACGGCGATCACGGCCGCGATCGCGATCCAGAGCTTGAGCCTGCGTCCCGGTTTCGCCGGAGCCGCAGCGACCACCGAACTCCGCCCGCTATCCCGCTCGCGTTTCAGCCGCTTCAGGTCCGCGCGCAGCTCGGACGCGCTCTGGCAGCGCAGTTCGCGGTCCTTCTCCAGCGCCTTGTTGATGACCTGCTCCAGCTCCGGTGGCAGCTCGGGATTCAGCCGCACCGGCGGCGTGGGCGCGCGGTTCAGGATGCCGTCGAAGATCACCGCGGTGGTCGTTCCCTTGAACGGCACCGAGCCGGTGGCCATCTCGTAGAGCACGGCCCCGAAGCTGAACAGGTCGGTGCGCGTGTCCAGCTCCTCGCCGCGCGCCTGCTCTGGCGACATGTAGGCTACGGTTCCCATCGCCGTGCCCGGGCTGGTCAGGTGCTCCGAGGTGAGGTCCACCGTCTGGGCGTTGGCCGCCGCCGCTTCCGGAATGCGCCGCGCTTCGACCTTGGCCAGACCGAAATCGAGCACCTTCGCCTGCCCGCGCCTGGTGATGAAGATGTTCTGCGGCTTGATGTCGCGGTGCACGATGCCCTTGGCGTGGGCTGCGTCGAGGGCATCGGCAATCTGTATGCCCCATTCCAGCAACTGCTCGATCGCGACCGCATGCCCGGCGATCCTCGCCGAGAGCGGCGCGCCCTCCAGCAACTCCATGGTGATGAAGTGCCGGCCCTCGTGCTGGTCGACGTCGTGGATGGTGCAGATGTTGGGATGGTTCAGCGCCGAAGCCGAACGCGCCTCGCGCTGGAACCGCTCCAGCGCCTGCGGATCTTTCTCCATCTCTTCGGGCAGAAACTTCAGCGCCACGCGGCGGCCCAGGCGCGTGTCCTCGGCTTCGTACACCACGCCCATGCCGCCACCACCCAGCCGCTGCAGCACGCGATAATGCGAAACCGTTGACCCCAGCACGCTTCTCTCCGTGGCGGGATGTTAGGCTCGCGACCGTCGCCGGGTCAACGGCGCTCGCTGCGAGGCCTCGTGCGCCATCCATCGCCCAGGCCGCCGATTGACAGCCTGCGAGCTGGGGCGTTATCGTACCCCGCACATCCCCCTGCCGCGCTCAGAATTCCAGTTGCCGCTCCGAAAGGATGAGAAATGCTCAAGGTGCAATTACGCCGAGCAGGAGAAGTAGCCGTGCTCCAGTGTGAAGGCCCGATCGTCTCGGGCGCGGACGCCGAGCACCTGGAGCAGACCATCTGTTCGGAACTGGA
Organism: Terriglobales bacterium; assembly: GCA_035604095.1. Classification (GTDB taxonomy): domain Bacteria; phylum Acidobacteriota; class Terriglobia; order Terriglobales; family Acidobacteriaceae; genus JAHFUA01. The sequence goes on along the minus strand of DATNJE010000364.1, from coordinate 15,286 downwards.
CGAAGGAACCAGGCATCTGGTGCTGGAGGTGAGCGCGGTTCCACGCGTCGACAGCAGCGGGCTGGGCATGATGGTCCGTTTAGTGATGCGCGCGCGCAAAGCCGGAGGCGACCTGAAAATTGCTTGTCCGCCTGCCTTCGTCACCAGTTTGCTGGAGATGACCCGGCTCTCCACGCTTTTCCATGTTTTTCCTTCGGAGCAGGAAGCGGTGGTCTCTTACCGCAAGCCGGCGCCGCAGATGGCGAAACCCGCCTCGACCAAGGCACGCATCCTGTTTCTCGATCAATCCTCCGACCTCTGCGCCTTCGTGCGAACCGTCTTGACCGCACATGGTTACGAAGTGCTTTCGACGACGCTCGCCAAGGAAGCCAGGATTCTCCTGCAAGTGGGAAACACCGACGTGGTAGTGCTGGGGCCGAACACGCCCCGTGTTGGGTTTGAGGGCCCCAGCCTGGCCGCCTTTCTGGCCGCACTCGCCCCCAAGGCGACCGTTATCGAACTCGACAAGCAGTTCCAGACATTGGAGGCGGAGCAGGCTGGCACTGCCCTGTTGCAGCTCCTGCAGGAGAAAAGGAAAGCTAGTGCCTGCGGGAGCGCGTAAAACCGGTCAATCGAGGCGAGCGACTCTCCCTAATATTCCCCCAAGAGCCTGCAAAACTCCGGTACACAACGCCCTAGGCTGGAAATCACGTACTGCCTGCTTTGCGCGATCCCGGCCCCCTGGTCGTCCAGCTTGTCCAGCACCGCCTGCGGAGAGAGATGGAACTGGTGAATCAGGAAATCATCGGCGGTTTGGCAAAGCACCCCAAACTCGCCGAGGCAGTCCGCTGGAAAATGCTTTGTATTCTGGGTAACGATTGCATTGGCCTGGGCCATAGGCCGGATCAGTTGGTACGGATCTTCTTCCGAGCCGGCGCCGCCACGGCAGACTTGGTGGTTCGTTTGCTCCGCAACCGGCGGCTATGGCCTGGTTGCGGAGCGGGCGCGCCGCGCAACAAGCCTTCTGTGCTGAGGTCTTCGTCTACGTCGGGCCAGTGGATTCCATATCCGCCGCCGGCGATCTGCCAACGGGCACGTTGCGCCGAGGTTGCGTGCAGGAGGCGCGGGTACCATGCGAGCGGCACAGAGATAGAGCATCCATCCATCAGGTTCACCGTCAGCGAATCCTCGGAGAACCCCACGTCTGCCACTCTTTCATCGGCTGTCACTACCGAAGCCCCCCCGCATTCATTCTTGAGGCTTGCTGTGAAGGGGCGCGGCTTCCGCGCCGCAATCTCTCTCCCAAACTGTCATCCCGAGAAGCGCGAGCCGAGCTTGCGAGGTCAGCGCGACGAGGGATCTTGGTGTCGCAATTGTTGCCCATACCGTCCGGGAATACGTTCGCACGCTTCCGCTGTCGCGGGCATGTATGCACCAAGATCCCTCGCGACGCGCTCGATCGCTCTCGCTCCTTCGCGCTGCTCGGGATGACAATTCAATAAAAATTCTGCGCGGGCATGGCCGCAATTGCTCCCTATCCTCTTTCGAACGCGTGCTTCTTCTCGAGCGCATCCAGCGCGGCCCGCATTTCCGCCTCGATACTAGGCCCCTCGGCCAGCAGTTCGGGTGTGGCCGTGGCGTACTCGCCCTCCAGGCGCAACCACGTCCCCAGCCGCGACGACGCCTCCAGCAGGCGCGCCGCCGGGCTGCTGACGTACTGCGCGTCGATGGGATCGGCGATCCACACCCGCTCGGCGCCCAGCTTGCTGTTCCAATAGACCTTGCGCCGCACCAGCTCGGCCACCTGCTCGTCGCTGGCTTTGGCGAAGTCCCACTGCTGGCGCTTGAAGCTGTACTGCCGCGCCGAAAACGGCACCGGCACCCGCTTCGGCGACTTCACAAACTCGAGCTGCTTGCGGTCGACGTCCTTGCGCAGGATATTGATCGCCGGAGCCTCCACGTCCGCCGGCTCGAGCGACGGCAGCACTTCCTTGACCGTCTGCGTCATCTGCAACGCCACCAGGCAGTGCAGCCCCTCGCCGGATTCCAGGTGCAGGTCTCCGCGCAAGACGTAGAAGTCCGCCCCCGCGCCCGAGCGCCGGAACGGCCATTCCAGCTCGATCCGCAGCGGCAGCCCCGCCAGCGTGACGTAGATCTGTGGTTCTGTCGTCATATCGCGAAGCATTTTACCCGAGGTGTGGGTCTCACTCTCCGGTTGTCGCCGGGGTCGCCTCCTTATATATTCTCCGCGAAGTTGGGAGGTCGTCCATCATGCGCCATACCAAATCTGCACTGCTCATCGTTCTCTGCCTGCTGGCTACCCTCGCCGCTGCCCAGACCAAGCCGGTGGTCGTATTCATCGCCACCGGTGGCACCATTGCCATGAAAATTGACCCGGTCAAGCACGCGCCGGTGCCGGCGATTTCCGGCGAGGATCTCCTGGCCACCGTGCCGGAGGTCTCAAAGTACGCCACCGTGGAGGTGAAAAACGTCTCCAACGTGCCCTCGGATTACATGGACCCGGCCCGCTGGACCGCGCTCACCCACGACGTCAACACTGCGCTGGCCCGCCCCGAGGTGGCCGGCGTCATCATCTCCCACGGCACCGACACTCTGGAGGAGACCGCCTACTGGCTCGACCTCACCGTCGATTCCGACAAGCCCGTGGTGCTGATTGGCGCCCAGCGCAACGCCTCGGAATCCGATTTCGACGGTCCGCGCAATCTGCTGAACGCCGTCCGCATTGCCGTTGATCCGCAATCGAAGGGCAGAGGCGCGATGCTCGCCATGAACAGCCAGATCAACGCCGCCCGCGACGTCACCAAGACCCACACCTCCAGCGTCGAGACCTTCAAGTCCGGCGATTTCGGCTTTCTGGGCGAGGTGGATTTCGACCGCATCGTGTACTGGCGCGCGCCGCTGCGCCGCCAGCATGTGCCGCTCAAGTCCGACAGCATGCCGTACGTCGAAATCGTTCCTATGTACGGCGGCGCCGACGGCTATCTGGTCAAGGCCGCGCTCGACCACGGCGCCAAGGGCGTCGTCGTCCAGGGCCTGGGCTGGGGCAACGTCAACAAGCCAATGTACGCCGCCATCAAGGACGCCATCGCCAGGGGCGTGCCCGTGGTGATCACCTCGCGCGTGCCCAATGGCCGCGTGCTCCCCAACTACGGCTGGGAGGGCGGCGGCAAGACTCTGGTCGAACTTGGCGCGGTGATGGGCGACGATCTATCCGCGCAGAAAGCGCGCATCCTGCTGATGCTCCTGCTGCAGGAGGGCGTCACCGGAGAGAAGAACCTGCAAGCGGCGTTCGATCGCTAATTTCGAGGGTGGGGATTTTCCTCACCCCACCACGCCCCGCCTGCGCATCCCGGCGATCTCCTCGGCTGAATAACCCGCCAACTCGAGCACCTCGTTGGTGTGCTCGCCCAGCTTGGGTGCGGCACGGTCCGCTGACTCGTGCGCGCCGTGGATCTCGGCGGGAAAGGCAACCTCTTTCATGCGCGATGTCCCCTGGTGGAACAGGCCGCGGGCCTCCGCCTGATCGCCGCGCTCGACCTCGCCGAGCGTCCTCACCGCGCCCACCGGCACGTCGGCCGCCGCCAGCGTCTCCACCCATTCATCGCGCGTGCGGGTGGCAAACACCGCGCGGAAGTCCGCCAGTATCTTCTCCCGCAGCGCCAAGTCGTGCTGCTGCCCGGCGTACTGCGGACGCCCGAGCGCCTCGCACAGCGACTGCCAGAATTTCGGCTCCAGCGCGCCCACGGTCAGGTGCTTGCCGTCGGAGGCGCGGTAAACCGTATAACAAGGATGCCCGCCCAGCAGATAGGCGTCGGCCAGCGACGGCGGCCGGCCCGCCTGGAACATCTGCGCGAAGTGCACGGTGAGCAGCGAGACGATGGTGTCCGACATGCCGAGGTCGATATACGCCCCGGCGCCGGTCTCGGCCGCGCCCTTCATCCCGGCAGCCAGAGTGAGCGCGGTAAAGATAGCGCCGGCCAGGTCGGAAAACGGCAGCGGCGGCACCCGCGGCTCGTCCCCGCTCGCGATCCCCAGCAGTCCCGCCTCGCCGACATAATTGAGGTCGTGGCCGGGGCGGTCGCGGTTGGGACCGGTCTGGCCGTATCCGCTCAGCGAGCAATATACGATCCGCGGACTGCGCCTGCGCACCGCTCCATAATCGATGCCGAGCCGCGCCACCACGCCCGGCCGGAATCCCTCAACCAGCGCCTCACTCCTCTTCGCCAGCCGGAGCAACACTTCGCGGCCTTCGTCGGATTTTAGGTTCAGGGCGAGGCTTCTCTTGTTGCGGTTGATCTGCGCGAACAGCGCGTTGGTCCCGCCGAAGATGGGCGAAGGCTCGCGCGTCCAGTCACCGACGCCCGGGGCTTCGATCTTGATGACCTCCGCTCCCAGGTCCGCCAGCAGCATGGTGGCATAGCCGCCCGGCAACAGGCGCGTCAGGTCGAGCACGCGCGCTCCCTGCAACAGGTTCCACATGCGCGCGATGATAAACCAACCCCCAACGGATTAGTCTGATAGTGCTACAATCGGCGCTCGTTTGTGGGGCGAAGTCCCCCGGAGGTCAGCCATGACCATCCTCCGTCTGTGCGACAAAGAATCCGCTGCCGTTCCTCCTGAATCCACGGTCGCCGAAGCCATTCGGCTCATGCTGGCACGCCGCGTGGGCGCGGTCGTGGTCGTGGACGCCAACCGTGTCGTGGGCATCTTCACCGAACGTGACGTGCTGAAGAAGCTGGCGCTGAGCGGGCGCGATCCCGAGAAAGTTCCGGTGCGCGAGCTGATGACTGCGCCGGTGGAAACCGCCTCGCCGCAAACCAGTCCCGATGACGCCTTGGTTTCCATGCTGGAACATCATTTTCGCCATCTGCCGGTGGTGGACCCCTCGGGCCGGCTGCGGGGCGTGCTCTCGATTCGCAATCTGCTGCATGAGCAGGTGGCGGAGCTGAAGCGGCAGCGCGATTCTCTGGAGCACCATATCCGCAGCGAGGGACCGGGAGTTTCCAAAGCCAGGGACTGACCTGGCTGGTGGCCCAGGTTTCGCCCTCGGATAGGAGATATACGGACGGTGCCCGCCCAACGCCGCTTCGATAATCGGATTCGCCGGCTAGCGGAGCTGGGGCACACTTCCCGCGATTTCATCCGTCCAGACTTTAAGGCTCTCCAGAGTATTTTGGCCGAACGTGGTCGCGATGGCGACGTCGGCCGCGTCGCGGCCTCGCGCGATCAGCACTCGTCCAATCCTGGGCACGTTGTTCCGGGCATCGAACGTGTGCCAGCCGCCCCCGAGATAGACTTCAAACCACGCGGCAAAATCCATCACGCCGTAAGGCGGCAGCGTCCCCATGTCGCCAAGGTATCCGGTGCAGTACCGCGCCGGAATATTCATGCAGCGGCAGAGCGCGACCGCCAGGTGCGCGTAGTCGCGACAGACGCCCACACGCTCGTTGAACGCCTCCCAGGCTGTCCGCGTGGGGCGCGCTTTCTGATAATCGAAAGCGATATGGTTGTGGACAAAATCGCAGATCGCCTGGACGCGCGCCCACCCCGGCGGCGACTGACCGAATCGCGACCACGCTGCCTCGGACAGCAGATCGGTCTCGCAATACCGGCTGCCCAACAGAAACACCAGAGTCTCTTCTGGCAATTCCTGTAAAACGTGCTGTTGAGCGCCCGGCGTCAACATGTCGGGTTGTGCCGAGTCTCTAACCACCCCGGTGCTGGTCAGGCGAATCCTGCCCATGGGCGCCACAATCCGGCTGCACCAGTTTCCGAAGCCGTCCCGATAGGCCGTGACGGGCGTTGCCGGATCGGTGATCAGGCAATCGGGACTGACGATATCCGAGGCGCGGGAGTAATGGATGTTGAGCATGAGGATCATCGGCGTCTCTTGCGGACAGTAAAAGACCAATTCGTAGCCGACCTGAATCAACATGCAGGTTTCCTTCCGCCAAACCGTTGCCGCAACCAGCTTCGCCGCTACACCTTTCAGGCACGACCCTTGCCCTATTCTACAGAGCCTCGGACCCCGCCCCCGGCAAGACTCGGTTCGCGGCATACCGCTTTAGCGCCGGGGTGTAGGGGACGGACGCACCCAGTCCCGTAGGGACGAGCCTACCCGAACACGTATTTCGGGTCATATTCAATCCCATGTTTCGCCAGCAGGCTCAAGAACTCGGATTCGAATGAATGCTTCCGGTGGTGCTCCGGTTGCGAATTCACGTACCGGATGACCGAATTGATCTGCGACTGGCTCACACTAAACGCCGCATATCCTTCCTGCCATGCAAAACCGCCGCGTCCTATTTCATTCATCCATTTCGAGGAGATTCCCTTCAGCGTCTGGACCGCTTTCGCCAGGGGCATTACCGGAGGCAACGAGAGCAAGACGTGCGCGTGATTCGCGACGCCACCAATGGCCAGAATACGAATGGCTCGATTCCGTCCAGTTTCAGCCATGTAAGCCCAGAGGCGCGGCTGGAGTTCCTGAGAGATTAGATCCCGGCGCTGTTTGGTGCTGAAGACCACGTGCAGACGGTTAGCTGTGTAGGTGTGAGACATGCGCCGAGGCTAACACAGGGGACACGAGGCCCGTCCCTCCGGGACTGGGTTCGTGGACAACGCCTACCCAGCGCTGTAGCGCTGGGCTACATTGGGCAAGGCCCTCCGGGCCTGTTGCTTGGTGGAACCAGCTTCCACGGTCTCATCTGCAGCGCTGCTGACTCATGCAAGCTCACAGGAGCAGGACACCGATCGTGCCCGGCATGCGCTCGGGATGCGCTGACGAGATCCGGGCGGCAACACGCCAAGGCCCGGAGGGCCGTCCTAAATTAGCCCAGCGCTTCAGCGCTGGGTAGATTGGACGGACAGCCCAGTCCCGGAGAGCCTGCCCTGGGCGAAGTCCTGCTCGTTTCACCACACACCAGGCCCGGAGGGCCGAAATAAATTAGCCCAGGGCGGAAGCCCTGGGTAGGCAGGGAAAAAGAGGCGATCCCCCTTCAGGGGCGGCACACTCCGAGGCTCGCATGTTTGCCGTGTGCGTGTTCGCCAGCCCCGCCGTTACCGGGTTGTTGTAAATGTACTCTTGATGGGCGCTGAAGCTCGCCTCGTGTGTGATCCGCACGTCAGAGAACCCTCGTTGCCAGACCTCACCCATGAACCCCAGTTCTTTCTTGGCACGGTATGAGAAGTTGCCTTTGATCAATTGCATGGCTTTTTCAATGGTCATTGTCCCGTCAACAGTAAGGAGCAGGTGAACATGGTTGCGCATGACCACGAAATCGTGCACCTTGAATTGTCCCGCCAGCGTGTAGGAGCGAAGCACGTCGATGAACAGTTGGGCCATGCGATCCGTCTGGAACAGCGACCTGCCACCGGCCGTTCTCGTAGTCGCGAAAAAGGTCCGCAATTGTCCCTTCGATTCACGCGGAGCTGACGGCCTGGATGGTTTCGACATAGCAGGGGCTAAAGCCCGTTACTTTCTTCGTCTTTTCGGCACGACTGGAAGTCGTGCCCTGACACGTGTTGCCTCACGGGGGCGTGGAGTACAAAACAAACTCCAAGGTCATGGCAAAGCCGGCTAAGGGTAGGGCAGGCAGGGAAAAACACAAGGGGCCGAAATACCCCACCCTTGGCAAAACCGCCAAGGGGAGGGCACCCCGCGCTTGGTTCAGGTTGAAACCTAAAGCCTGAACCGTGAAACTACCCTTGTGGACCCGCTCCGCATCGCCGAGATGCTCGCGCCGTTTCTCCAGTTGCCGCCCGGTCCGCCGGCTGCGTTGGACGGCGCGCAACTCGAACAGGTATCGGCTTACCTCGATCTGTTGCTGCGCTGGAATGCTCGCATCAACCTGACCGCGGTGCGCGACCCGGAAAGCATCGTGACACGGCACTTCGGCGAATCCTTCTTCGCCGCCCGCCAGGTCTTAAAGAAACAGGAGGCAGCAGGCAGCGGGCAGGAGGCAGGGGTCGGGAGTCAGGAGCGCGCCATCGACCTGGGCTCCGGCGCCGGCTTCCCCGGACTGCCGCTGAAGATCTTCGCCCCCGGCCTCGCGCTCACGCTCATCGAGTCCAGCCAGAAGAAGGCGGTCTTCCTTAAAGAGGCGGTACGCACGCTCGCATTGACGGGCGTCGATGTGTTCGCCGGCCGCGCCGAGGACTTTGCCGCGGCCGCGGATCTCGTCACCCTGCGCGCCGTCGAGCGCTACGAGCGCGCGCTCGGCGCCGCTGCCCGCCTGGTCGCGCCCGGCGGCCGGCTGGCGTTGCTCATCGGATCGCCGCAGGCGGCGCGCACGCCGCAACTGCTCGCGGGATTCGGGTGGCAGGCGCCGGTTGCGATTCCGCAATCCTCGGCGCGCGTCCTCTTGGTAGGCACTAAGCCGATTGGTTAATAACGGGCCGCGCAACAGGTGGGAGGGTGGTCGCGATTTGCCGGCGCGGTTTGCGGTCGAGCGCGCGCCCCGCGTGTCCGGCGCCGCCGCCAGTGGGACGCAACCGCATTTCGCGCCGTGCCGGACCGAGAGGTATCCAGATGGGTTCCTCCATGTACCGGGGCCGGCACGAATCAGAAGAGTAACAAGTGGGAGGGGGCTTGCATTTTGCGCGCGATGCACGCCTCGCGATGATCGGAATGGTGCGTGGCAGGCGGCGCAGTGGGCATAAATATCGTATAACGATCTAATATTAGCTTTTGTGGTTCCGCCTATGCGTCGCGAACCAGACTGGTAACAAGTGGTCCGTGGCAGCGGCGTTAGTGGAAACTTCGGGGTCCGCAGGAACGAATGGCGCCCCGGGCACACGCCGCGGTGGGAGACACCTGTCGAATTCTCATGCAGGGTTCTCCCAGCAAAGGAAAATGTTCCACGTGGAACATTTTCACAGAATTCTTCCTTTTGCACAGCGGTTTGAGGTTGAGTCCGGTGCGCGGCTTGGCGTACTCTGAAGTTGCCAGCCGGTTCTCTGTAATCGAACATGGGTCGTGTAATCGCGGTGGCCAACCAGAAGGGCGGGGTGGGCAAGACCACCACTGCCATCAACTTGGCGGCGTCGCTGGCAGCCGCTGAAGTTCCAACCCTGCTCGTCGACTGCGATCCGCAGTCCAACTCCACCAGCGGCGTGGGATTCGCGCGCGATGCCGAGCGGCTCAACACCTACGACCTGCTCATGGGCGGGGGTGCTGCCGCCGACGCGCTGCAGCCCACCGAAGTCGAAACCCTCTGGGCGATTCCGGCGCACAAGAATCTGATTGGCGCCAACCTCGAACTGGTCGCCGCCGAGCGCCGCGAGTACCGGCTGCGCGACGCCCTCGCCGCCATCCGTGACCGCTTCCATTTCATCGTACTCGACTGCCCACCCGCGCTCGATCTGCTCACGCTCAACGCTCTGGTCGCGGCCGACTCGGTTCTGATTCCCATGCAGGCGGAATATTTCGCGCTCGAAGGCGTCAGCGAATTGCTTGACACCATGGACCGCATCCGCCAGTCGCTCAACCCGGGTCTGGAGGTCGAGGGCGTCGTGCTCACCATGTACGACGAGCGCACCAATCTCGCGCAGCAGGTCGCCGGCGAGCTGCGAAATTTTTTCGGAGAGAAATTGTTAGCGGCCACCATTCCGCGCAACGTGCGCCTGGCCGAAGCTCCCAGCCACGGCAAGCCGGCGCTGCTCTATGACGTTCGCTCGAAGGGCGCGGAAAGTTACATCCGCTTGGCGAAGGAAATTATGGATCGCGCGCAGCGTCGCGCCGAGCCCGCACCGGAGCCAACTCCCGAGCCACATCCCGAGCCCGATCCGATGCCGGAGCCAGCCGACATCAAGCCGCCGCGCGTGATCGAGCTGCAGGTCGAGACTGCCGAGCCCGCCGGCGTTGGCGACGAGCGCAAAGACTGAAGTGCTTCTTCGCCGCGAATTTTCCCGGATGAACGCGGATCAAATGCGGAATTGCTCCAGGTTCATAGAAAACAAATCCAGCGCGCGAAGCGCGCGACAGAACGTAGCCCACGGCGTAAGCCGTGGGGGCAGGTTCAGATGAATAACGCAGCCCGCGAAGCGGGCGTAAGAAAAACCGAGAACCAATCATGAGCACCACGCCGGATACCATGACCACCTTCGACCCCAAACGCAAAGCCCTGGGACGCGGCCTGGAATCGCTGCTGCCGCGGACCGCACCCACGCTTCCTCCCGACGCGGCTTCCGCGCCGGGCGCGGCATCTTCTACCGAAGGCGTGCGCGAGATCCCACTCGATCTCATCGACCCCAACCCCTATCAGACGCGCACCCACATGGACGAAGCCGCGCTCGCGGAGCTGGCGGCGTCGATCCGGTCGAGCGGGGTGGTGCAACCTATCGTAGTACGATATATAGATGGCGGTCGATATCAGCTCATCGCCGGACAGCGCCGCTGGGCCGCCTCCCAGCGCGCCGAGAAGGCGACCATCCCCGCCCTGGTGCGCCAGGTCTCGAACGAGCAGGCCATGGAAATGACCATCATCGAGAACCTGCAGCGCGAGGACCTGAACCCCATGGAGCAGGCGCGCGCCTTCGAGCGCCTGTCCAACGAGTTCGGCCTCACCCAGGAGCAGATGGCGCAGCGCACCGGCAAGGACCGGGCGTCGATCTCCAACTTCATGCGCCTGCTGCGAATGCCGCTGGCGGTGCAGGCGCAGATCTCGGCCGGCAGCCTTACCATGGGCCATGCCAAGGCTCTCCTGATGCTCGACTCGGAAGATCTGGTGCTCAAGATGACCGAGCGCGTGGTCAAGGAGGCGCTCTCCGTCCGCCAGACCGAGCAGAAGGTCCACGAGTGGATGACCCCGACCGGCCCCAAGCCGGAGCCGGAGCGGCGCCCCGGCGATCCCAACGTGCGCGCCCTGGAGCGCGAGCTAGAGGGCCGCTTGGGGATGCGCGTCCGCATCCAGGACCGCGGCGGCCGGGGAAAGATCACGTTCGAGTATGGGTCGCTCGAACAGTTCGACTCGGTGGTGGAGAGGCTGAAGAGGTAGGGTGTTGTCCCGTGCGATGCCGGTCGCAGGTGTCATTCAGAGCGAGCGAAGGATCTATGTATTTTGACTAGTTCAGGGATGCTTACCCCACTCCTCATACATCTGCGAGGCGCTCTTCCAATCACGCTCGAAACCGAAGTGCTTGGTCACCAGATTCGTGACCATGAAGATGGCGCTGGTTGTGACGCGGATCACTTCGATAATCTCCTGGTCCGAATAGTTCGGCTTGATGTCGTTCCCATCGAAGCGCCTTCCGAGTTGGAGGAGCCCCGAGTGCGCGTAGCTATGAAGAGCGGAGCGCGTCACGTCGTTTAGGAAGTTCTCCATCAGTCCCTCCAAGGCGAACGCCGAGTCAATCTTCCCACCTATTTCCTTGAAGTTAACTTTGTATGCGTCTTTCTGGATGCTGAGCAGATCTTCATCCGAGCCCATCAAGGTCACGTGGGCTCGTACCACCGCTTCCACTACCGGTCGCACCAGAGCGAACGCCGCCCTGAAAAACTCCGATTGCAGGAGGCGCAATGTTCCCTTGTGGTAGTCGAACATCAAAGCCCAGTACGCGATGAGCAGGACATTGCGATCACCCGTGGGAAATTGATTCTTGCTGACGACAATGCCTTCCAGTTGCTCACCGAAGTTACGGGCGCTGTCGATCTCCTTCTGAACCGTATCGCTAATCATGGAGAGATTGTACTGTCAGCCGGACGGTATGCCGTGCCTACGGCACTCGCCGGTTTAATGGCACGCTTACCCAGCACTGCCGTGCTGGGCTAACCTATGACGGGCCTACGGCCCTGCACGGAGCGTATCCCGGACTCCCTCTCGAACCCCGAATCGACCACGATCTGATTCGCCGTTTCTGCAAGGCCCGTAGGGCCGCGATACGTTAGCCCACCACGGAAGTGGTGGGTACAGATGCCAGATGAGGAGCGAGTCCCGTAGGGACGGCATACGAAACGAACCTTACGTGTCAGGCCGCTCCCCATCGGTTTCTATGCCGTGCCTACGGCACTCGTGCGGTAAATGCATGATGACCCAGCACTGCCGTGCTGGTCTAACCTATCCCGGGGCCTACGGCCCTGTAGGAAGGGTATCCTTCGGCTCCTTCTCGAACCCCGAATCGACGTCCGGGCCCCGTAGACGTTATGATTTGCCGCCAGTGTAAGGCCCGTAGGGCCCGCGATACGTTAGCCCACCACGGATGTGGTGGGTGCAGATGCGAGACGAGGAGCGAGTCCCGTAGGGACGGCATACTTTCTATACCGTGCCTACGGCACTCGTGCGATGAATGCATGATGACCCAGCACTGCCGTGCTGGGCTAACCTATACCGGGCCTACGGCCCTTTGGGCCGGACCGTTCCACTTCGCTCAGACCTCGTTCAGGGGCAGGCTCTACGGCCCCGTTTCCGTCCGCTGAAGGGGACTGTCTGCTCACGAATCGAACCGCGAACCACTGTAGGACCCACCAAAGGGGTATGATTCGCCGCTTGTGCAAGGCCCGTAGGGCCGCAATACGTTAGCCCACCACGGAAGTGGTGGGTACCGATTCCAGATGAGGAGCGAGTCCCGTAGGGACGGCATACCATGCCACATTCATATGTCAACAACCTCTTGCACGTGGTGTTCAGCACGCGCGAACGAAAGCCAACTATCCCGGCAGCATTGTCTGCCGAGCTGTGGGCCGTCCTTGCCGGCATCGGTCGCAATCACCGTTTGACGGTGATCAAGATCGGCGGCATGGCGGACCACGTTCACATCCTGTTCGCCCTGCCGGCGGATGTGACCCTGGCCCACGCCGTGCAGGTCTTCAAGGCAAACTCGTCGCGGTGGATGCGCGAGCGCGTGCCGAAGTTCGCATGGCAGGAGGGCTATGCGGCCTTCAGCGTCAGCGCATCGGGTGTGGCCGCGGTCAAGAAATACATCGAGAACCAGCCGGAGCATCACAAGCGGCGCTCGTTCGAAGAGGAATTCGTGGCGTTGTTGAAGAAATGCGGCGTGGCTTACGATCCGAAGTTCGTGTTTGGATGATATGCCGTGCCTACGGCACTCGCTCGTGATCTGGGATCCGCACCCACCACTGCCGTGGTGGGCTAACGTATGACGGGCCTACGGCCCTTCAATAACATCCAATCCCCCAGCTCCCTCGCTACGCTCGGGATTGCGGCAGCGGGCTCGGACGCCCGCTAAACGCTTCAACTTCGACGTCGCTCAGGGCAGGCTTCCCACGTGACTTGCGGCTCCATTTGCCGCGGCGGAACTCCTCCTTTATATTGCTCACACCATGTACGACGACTTCTATGTCACCGAGCGCTGGTCGGGCAAGCAGGTCCACTGCATTTACCAGGCGCTGATCGTGGCCATCTCCACCCGCCACGCCGATGCCGTGGACATTAAGTTCCTGGTGGACGGGCAGCCGCTGTGGATCGCGCTCCCCCACCCGGCGTGGGTGGAGTACAAGCAGCGCACCGGCCACGACCTTACCGATCCGCTGGCGGTCGAGATCGCCGGACACTACCTGCGGCAAACCCTGGAAACCGGCATGGAGTCCGGCCGCGAGATCCATGCGCTCAGCGTGGATGAGACCCTGGCCCATCTCGATGCCGTGATGCAGGAGTTCGCTGCCGCCCGCGAGTGATGCCCTGCTGCCGGGGCACCCCGATCCTGCAGTCCGCGCCCAGCAAAAATCGCAGACTTCCCTTGGATTTGGCTCCCAAAGGGCGCACAATATACTGTTTCGGGTCCCCATCCGCATACATACTGGCCCCGACCGGGGCAAAAAGAGGCAATCATGGCTACTACAGTTCAAGAACCCCAGACGGCGGGCGCCGTCCGGCACCACAAACTCGCGCAGTGGGTGGAGGAAGTCGCCCAGCTCACCAAGCCGGAGCGGGTGCGCTGGTGTGACGGCTCGGCCGCCGAATACGACGAGATGCTGCGGCTGATGGTGCAGGCCGGCACCGCCATCACCATGAATCCGGAGAAGCGTCCGCACAGCATCTTCGTGCGTTCCACCCCGGCCGACGTGGCGCGCGTGGAGGACCGCACCTTCATCTGCTCGCGCAAGCAGGAAGACGCCGGCCCCACCAACAACTGGCGCGACCCGGCGGAGATGAAGGCCGCGCTCAACAAGCTGCTCGCCGGCTGCATGGCCGGACGCACGCTCTACGTGATTCCTTACAGCATGGGGCCCATCGGGTCTCCCATCGCCAACATCGGTGTGGAAGTGACCGATTCGCCCTACGTGGTGGCCAACATGCACATCATGGCGCGCGTGGGCACGAAGGTCATGGACGTCCTGGGCGAGGACGGCGAGTTCGTCAAAGGGCTGCACTCGGTCGGGCTGCCGCTGGGCGCTTCCGATCAGGACACTCCCTGGCCCAACAATCCTACTGAGAAGTACATCTGCCACTTTCCCGAGACGCGCGAGATCGTGTCGTTCGGCTCGGGCTACGGCGGCAATGCGCTCTTGGGCAAGAAGTGCCACGCGCTGCGCATCGCCTCGGTTCAGGCCCGCGACGAAGGCTGGATGGCCGAGCACATGCTCATCCTCAAGCTCATCAGCCCGGACGGCCAGGTGAAGTACATCACCGGCGCCTTCCCTTCGGCCTGCGGCAAGACCAACCTGGCCATGCTCATTCCCACCGTGCCCGGCTGGAAGGTGCAGACCGTAGGCGACGATATCGCGTGGATGAAGTTCGGCGCCGACGGCCGGCTGTATGCCATCAATCCGGAAGCCGGCTTCTTCGGCGTGGCGCCCGGCACCAGCATGAAGTCGAATGCCAACGCCATGCTCACGGTCACCAAGAACTCGATCTTCACCAACTGCGCGCTCACCCCCGACGGCGACGTGTGGTGGGAAGGCATGACCGACACCAAGCCAGCGGAGCTGTGCGACTGGCTGCGGCGTCCCTGGACGCCGGCCAGTGGCCGCAAGGCAGCGCATCCCAACGCCCGCTTCACCGGCCCGGCCCGGCAGTGTCCGGTGATCGCTCCCGAGTGGGAGGACCCCAAGGGCGTGCTGATCGACGCCATGCTGTTCGGCGGGCGCCGCGCCAGCATCGTCCCCTTGGTCACCGAGGCCTTCGACTGGCAGCACGGCACCTTCCTGGGCTCGACCGCCAGCAGCGAAACCACGGCCGCGGCCGCCGGCAAGGTCGGACAGCTCCGCCGCGATCCCATGGCCATGCTGCCATTCTGCGGCTACAACATGGGCGATTACTTCGCGCACTATCTCAAGATCGGCGCCAAGCCTGGCGGCAAGCTGCCGAAGATCTACTACGTCAACTGG
>DATNJE010000363.1:0-3113 GCA_035604095.1 Terriglobales bacterium | reverse complement strand
ACACATCGGGCAGGACGAGATAGTTGTCCAAACGGCAGGCTGTTGCCAGTGACATTTCTCTTACCGCCTTCAGTCCCGGCGCGCTTGAGCGCCCGGAACGGGGATGTTGAAAGCATTCCTGCGGCTCCAGTAGATCCACTGCCCTTGCGAGCCCGACCTACGGGGTTGTTGAAGCCACAGTCTGGTGCGGCCGGCGCGGGCCAGATTCGACCTCGCCGCCTATTGCCATCTCTTTATTGTCGCATTGCGGTTGCACTCAAAGCAAGCCCTGGATCGCGTGGCGCGGGCACCCCAGCTTCTAGCCCCCGATGTGCACCATGCTGCGCGAGGGCTTCTCGAATCCCGGCTCGCCGATGTGGTGCCGGGCTTCCTTCTGCGCGATCACCTGGCGGATATATCCGGCCATGTCTTGGTCGGATCCGCCACGGCGCATCACCTCGTGCAGGTCGTGATCGAAGAGCGAGAACAGGCAGGTGCGGATTTTGCCGTCGGAGGTCACACGGACGCGGCTGCAGTGGCCGCAGAAGGGCTGGGACACGGGAGCGATGATTCCGATCTCGCCCACGCCATCGTCGAAGGTGTAGCGCCGCGCCGTCTCGCTGCGGGTGTGCGGGATCTCCACCAGCGGCCGGAAGGTGCGGATGCGATCCAGAACTTCCGCGAGCGTGACCACGATCTCCGGCGACCACACACGGTCTTCCTCCAGCGGCATGAACTCGATGAAGCGCACCACCACGCCTTCGGCGCGGGCGAACTTGCCGAACTCGACGATCTGATCGTCGTTGAAGCCGCGCAGCAGCACGCAGTTCACTTTCACCGGATCGAGGCCTGCCCGGCGCGCGGCACGGATGCCCGCCAGCACAGCCTCGAATCCATTCGAGACGCGGGTGATGCGCGCAAAGCGCTCCGGCTCGACCGCGTCCATGGAAACCGTGACTCGCCGCAGGCCGGCGTCCTTCAACGGCTGCACCAGCTCCGCCAGGAAATGACCATTGGTGGTGATGGCCAGATCCAGCGGGCGGCCGTCGAGCGTACGCATGCTCGCCAGTTCCTCGACGAACCCCACCACGCCCCGGCGCAGCAGCGGCTCGCCTCCGGTGATGCGGATCTTCTCGATCCCCAGGCCGGCGAACACCCGCGCCATGCGCGCGTAGTCGGCAAACGGCAGCTCGGCGTACTGCGCGCCCTCGTTGCCCGTCCGGCAGTACACGCACTTGTAGTTGCAGCGGTCGGTGATGGCGATGCGCAGGTCGGTGATGGGGCGGCCGAATTTGTCGGTCAGGCGTTCCATAGCGCGAGAAACCGGCTATGTTTCCGATGCGGTGGGAAAGAAAAAGCTACACCGGGCGAAGAACTCGCCGCAGGCAGGACGTTTCCTTTCCAAGCACGGGAGGCAAAGGCGTTTCCACCCTTACCCTCGTCTCCTCGGTTTTCTGAGGAGAACCGCCTCCGGGACCATGGGTATGCCGACAGGTCCCGGCGGTCGGAAACAATGGAAGAATTATACCGCTTAGGAAGGAACTTCAAGTACTCGGTACTACTGACTGCTGCTCTTCGCCGCCGCCGTGGTGCGGTTGACTTCGCTCAGCACTCCGCGCGAGCGGCTGAGCAGGATGGCCTGGCGGATGCGGTCCTTGTCGCGGTCGGTCCACAGCTCCCGGATGGTCTTCCACCCCTCTTCGCCGCGACCGCCATACAGATAATTCACCACCATAGTCAACACCGCGCCTTTGGCGTCGAGCAACTGCTTCTCCTCGCCGGGGCTCAGTTCCTTGGGCTTGCCGCCGCCACCGCCCACGGAGGTGCCGTTTGTATTACTGCGGCCAATGAGCAGATCCTCCGCGCTGTGGGAAAGACCGTTCTTGGCCGTTTCGATCTCGCGCTGGTATTCAGGCCAGTAGGCTGAGCTCACGTTGTAAAGAGTGTTGCCGCGCAAGCGGAACACCACCAGCGGCCGCGGTGAATCCGACTCGCCCAGACCCTCGATGCCGACGAACGCAAAATCGTGGGTGGAGATCTCGACCTTGCCGTTGTTGTCGCGGTCCTCGAAGACCAGCGGCGGGGTGGTGGTGATCTGCCGCACCAGCGGCGGGCTCTCGCCGGGAGTAAGGATGGAGTATGTGTAGCAGCACTGGCCGGCGGTGCGATGGGTCTCGATCACCACGTCGGGCTTGCCGTCGCCGTTGACGTCGCTGCCGCTGATGGCGTTCACCAGCGCTTCCGCGCCCGTGACTTCGAACAAAACCTTACCGTCGGCGGACTTCAGCAACGCGCGGCACTGGGCCGGCGCGCCCTCCGGCGCGGCTGCTATCTCGATCTTGTAGCCGTCCCACAGGTTCTCGGTCCACGCGCCGACACCCTGGGCGCAGCCGCGATCAAGCGCGGCGGCGGACGCGCAGAAGGCGGTCACTGCCAGAACGAGGACCAACGTTGGATATCGCATGGTGTGTCGTGGAATCATCTCCCCCTAGGGGGAAGCGAGTCAACTGGAGAACCATCGGCTTTTCGCGGAACGACCGCCAATGTAGCGCCGGCCGAGACGGCGGCGCTACGGTCAAACGCGCCGTCACATCCCATCGTAATTCGGCCCGCCGCCGCCCTCGGGCGGGACCCAGGTGATGATCTCGTACGGGTCCATGATGTCGCAGGTCTTGCAGTGCACGCAGTTCGACGGGTTCAGGTGGATCTGCTTGCCGCTGGGCACGTCCGACGCCTCCACCATCTCGTACACGCTCGCCGGGCAGAAGTGCTGGCAGGGATTGCCGAATTCCGTGACGCAGCGCGTGTTGCAGATGTTGGTGTCGTGGATGACGAGGTGCGCCGGCTGGTCTTCCTCGTGCTTCGTGCCCGAGTGATAAAGGTCGGTGAGCTTGTCGAAGGTTAGCTTGCCGTCGCCCTTGTAGTCGTTGAGCAGGTGCGCTTCGGCGCCGCCGTCCGCGGGCAGGTCGGCGAGTTTCTTCAGCCGGCGCTGTCCGGCGGTGGCGGCGTAGCGCGCGTGCAGGCCTCGTCCGCCGGTGAGCTGCTGCAAGCCGGCGTGGAACATCCCCGCCCACAAGCCATGCTCGAATCCCTGGTGGAAGTTGCGCACCTTCCACAGCTCCTGCTTGATCCAA
>DATNJE010000362.1:0-8622 GCA_035604095.1 Terriglobales bacterium | reverse complement strand
ACGGCGTCTACCGCTCCGAGGATGGCGGCAAAAGCTGGAAGAACGTTGGCCTCAAGAAGTCGGAGCACATCGGGCGCATCGTCATCCATCCCAAAGACACCAGCACGGTGTACGTGGCGGCGCAAGGCCCGCTGTGGGCGCCGGGCGGCGACCGCGGCCTCTACAAGACCACCGACGCCGGCGCCACCTGGAAGAAGGTGCTGGAGATCAGCGAGAACACCGGCGTCACCGACGTGGTGCTCGATCCCGAAAACCTTGACGTCATCTACGCTGCCGCTTATCAGCGCCGCCGCCACGTCTTCACCATGATCGATGGCGGCCCCGAGAGCGCCATCTACAAGTCCACCGACGCCGGCGCCACGTGGAACAAGCTCAAGAACGGCTTGCCGACCGAGGACATGGGGCGCATCGGCCTGGCGGTTTCGCCGATCGATCACAACGTGGTCTATGCCGAGGTGGAAGCGGCCAACGGCGCCGGCGGTATCTTCCGCTCGTCGGACCGCGGCGCCACCTGGGAGCGCCGCAATCCCTACGACTCGACCGCCATGTACTATTCGCAGATCATCGCCGACCCGCGCAACGTGGACCGCATATATGTGCTGGCCACTTTCCTGCAGGTGTCGGACGACGGCGGCAAGAGCCTGCGCCGGCTAGGCGAGCGCGACAAGCACGTGGACAATCACGCCTTCTGGCCCGATCCCGCCAACCCCGACCACTACCTCGACGGCTGCGATGGCGGCGTCTACGAAACCTGGGACCGCGCCGCCCACTGGCAGTTCAAGGCCAACCTGCCGGTCAGCCAGTTCTACGACGTCACCGCGGACAACTCGCAGCCGTTCTATTACGTCTACGGCGGCATGCAGGACAACAACTCCTATGGCGTGCCCTCGCGCACGCGCAACATAAACGGCATCATGAATTCGGACTGGTTCGCAACCTGGGGTGGCGACGGCTTCCGCACCGTGGTCGATCCCGAAGACCCGGACACCATCTATTCCGAGCTGCAGTACGGCACCCTGGTCCGCTACGACCGGCGCACCGGCGAGCGCACCGGCATCTCGCCCATGGAACCCAAGGGCGCCGAGCCCTATCGCTGGAACTGGGACTCTCCGCTGATCATCAGACCGCACGCGCACGCGCGGCTCTACTTCGGCGCCAACCAGCTCTTCCGCAGCGACGACCGCGGCGACACCTGGCGCGCCATCAGTCCCGACCTCACCCGCCAGATCGACCGCAACAAGCTCCCAGTGATGGGCAAGGTGTGGAGCGCGGACGCGGTCGCCAAGAACGCTTCGACTTCGTTCTACGGCAACACCGTCGCGCTCGCCGAATCGCCGCAGAAAGAAGGGCTGATCTACATCGGCACCGACGATGGCCTCATCCAGGTGACCGAGGACGGCGGCCAGCACTGGACCAAGTACGAAAAATTTCCCGCAGTGCCCGACAACACCTACGTCAGCCGGCTAGCAGCGTCGCGCTACGATGCGAATACGGTGTACGCCGCCTTCGACGATCACAAGAACGGCGACTTCAAGCCCTATCTCTTGAAGAGCACCGACGCCGCGAAGAGCTGGAGTTCGATCGCCTCCAACCTGCCGGAGAACGGCGCGGTGCTGGCGTTCGCCGAAGACCCGGTGAATCCCAAGCTGCTCTTCGCCGGCACCGAGTTCGGGCTGTGGTTCACCATCGATGGCGGCGGCAAATGGATCCAGCTTAAAGGCAGCTTCCCCACCATCTCGGTGCACGACATCGTGATCCAGGCGCGCGAAGGCGATCTGGTGGTGGGCACCTTCGGGCGCGGCATCTACATCCTCGACGACCTCAGGCCCCTGCGCGTGCTCAGGCCCGAGTCGCTCGACGGGCCGGCCCTGCTCTATCCGGTGAAGAAAGCGCTGCTCTACGTGCAGGCACAGCCGCTGGGCGGACGCGCCAAGGCGTCGCAGGGCGCTTCGTTCTACACCGCGGAGAATCCGCCCTTCGGCGCTACGTTCACCTATTACTTGAAGGACAAGCTGAAAACTCTCAAAGAGAAGCGTCAGGAAGCGGAAAAAGAAGCCGCCAAGAAAAACGCCACCGCGGCTTATCCCACGCCCGACCAGTTGCGCGCCGAAGCTCAGGAGCCGGCGCCGGCCGTGTTCCTCACCGTGGCGGACACCAGTGGCAAGCCGGTGCGCCGAATCAGCGCCAGCAACGCCCAGGGCATGAACCGAGTGGCCTGGGACCTGCGCTATCCCGCGCCGCAGTTGCCCCACGAGGGAGAGAAGACGGAGCAGGAAGAAGACTGGTCTCCCTTGCCGGTGGGCCCACTGGTGATGCCGGGCGAATACCAGGTGACGCTCGAGACCCGCGTCAACGGCGTGTACACGCAGGTGGGCGTGCCGGAGAAGTTTGCCGTCGAGCCGCTGGGCGCGCGCAACATGCCGCCCGAGGACCGCGCCGCGCTCACCGCTTTCCAGGAGAAGGTGGACCGTCTCTACCGCGCCGTGGCCGGTGCGCTGAACACCGCCGACGACCTCAAGTCACGGCTCGGCAAGATCCAGACGGCTTTGCAGCAGACCCCGACCGCCGACAATCAGCTCAGCCAGACCGCCGAGCAGCTACAGCAGCGGAGTCTCGACATCCTGCGCAAGCTGCGCGGCGACACCGTGCTGCGCGACCGCAACGAAAACACTCCACCCTCGATCGACGACCGGGTGGAGACGATTATGCAAAATGAGCGCATGTCCAGCTCGCCGCCGTCGCGCACCGATCTGGATGGGTATGCCATCGCGTCGGAGGAATTCACCGACGAGTTGGGCAAGCTGCGCGCCATCCTGGAGCAGGACTTGCCCAAGCTGGAGAAAGCCATGGAGCAGGCCGGCGCGCCCTGGACGCCGGGCAGGATTCCGGAGTGGAAATGAGAGACATCGGGTGATCGGGAGATTGATGGCTAGCAGCGGGTGGAGCAGGCCTTCAGGCCTGCATTAAGGCCGCGCGACCAGTCCCCGCCGCACAGGGTTCTCATGAATGTAAGTCTGGAACCTCTGATACTCCACGGCGTCTCGCACGCGGCGGTCGTAGAAGCTGGTCTGCCATCTCTCGCCGGCCAGCCCCAATTCCTTCTTCGCCCGAAATGAGAACCCGCCTTTGATGAACTGCATGGCGCGTTCCAGCGCGACTTCCGGGCCCGGAGTGATCAACAGGTGGAAGTGGTCGGGCATTACCACAAATTCGTGAAGCAGGTACTTGCCCTCTCCCCGATAGTGGTAGAGCACGTCAATAAATAACAGCGCCGTGCGCTCGGACTGGAGCAGGTGCTGCTTGAGATAGGTTGATGCTGTGATGAAATAAGTCCATTGGCCGGTGCGACCGCGCAAGGGAATAGCCATAGCGATTCAGGTAACACAATTCGGCAGCTCTCACCAGGAGAAGGAAGTCCCCTCAGCGGTAGCCTGGCAGCGCGTCATCTGGGCCGGGGTGGAGCAGGCCTTCAGGCCTGCATAATCGCAGCGACACTGATGTCCGGCTTCAGCCGCTGAGGTACCGTTCCGAGATGCGGCATGCTGCGCCTCTGCAAACCTGACGTCACTCAGGGGCTAAAGCCGGCGGTTTAGTGATAGGTCTTTAATGCAGGCCTGAAGGCCTGCTCCACCCAGCCGCTCTTCGCCACCCTCACTTCGCCCGCAGTTCGCTGTAAAGAAATGACACTACGCTGGCAAGTCACGCATTCTAATGATTTTTTGCTGTACCACCCGGCGCCGAAGTATTTACTCTAACCAGTCTAGTAGGGGGAGGATGGTGCCCGCCCGGACTCTGTCCGTGGCCGGGGTGTTCAATCGCAACCAAGGAGGCTGGATGCCGGAGTTAGAAACTCGCAGCTATCACGCGAACAACTTTGTACGCGCTTTTCGCCGCTGGCTGGTGCCCTACATGCAGTCGCGCGTGATGGCGGATCAGTTCCGCCCGCTGCTTTCCTACCTGTTTACCGAGTGGAAGTGCAACGTCGATTGCCACTACTGCTGGGCCTTCAACAACAAGGTGAAGGGGATGACGGAAGAGACCGCCATCCGCTCCATCGACTGGCTGAAGTCGGTGGGCTGCCGGGTGATCGCCATCATGGGCGGAGAGCCCCTGCTGCGCCGCGACTTCATCCTGAAAGTGGTGGACTACGGCACCAAGAACGGCTTCTTCGTCTATCTGCCGACCAACGGCATCCTGATGAACGAGGACTTCATCGACCGCGTCGGCGACCTGGGCGTGGCCGCCATCAACCTGGCGGTGGATTCGCTCGAAGAGAAGCCCGGGCTGGCCAAGAACTTCAAGCGCATCGAGAAGCAGTTCAGGTACCTGGTGAAGCAGCAACGGCAGTACGGCTACATGATCGTGTTCAACACCAACATCTGCCGCAACAACATCGAGGACGTGTACGCGCTCACCGAGATCGCCCACGACAACGGCATCTCCACCGACGTGCACATCAACGAGCCGCCCTACATCGAGCAGCCCCACTTCCAGCACCTGGATAACAACGTCACCTACATCCTGCAGGAAGACTGGCCGAAAGTGGATGGCATCCTGGACTGGCTGATCGAGAAGAATTCGCAGGGCTACATCATGGTCAACTCCAAGGACCACCTGCGCAAGATGAAGGACTTCCTGCGCGGCAAGACCTATCCCTGGAACTGCCGCGCCGGGCACAACTCCTGCGTGATCCGTACCGACGGCACGCTCTCGCCCTGCTTCCCCATGTATTCGGCGCACACCGACTGGGGCAAGATCGGGGAGCCCAAGTTCGATAACCAGCAACTGGACGAGATGAAGAAGGTGTGCAACTCGCACTGCCTCTCCACCTGCCAGTACGTGCTGGGCTACTACTACAACAACTCCAACGTCATGCGCTGGATCATGAAGCAGGGGCTGCACGGCTGGACCGGGCGGGTCACCGCCGACGCATAGATAAGCTGACTGCACATCAAAGCCCTGCCGACGAGAGACGGCAGGGCGTTTTTGGTCGTGGCTCACTGAGAGTTGCTGCCAAGGCCGCCCGCTGCCAAAGAGCAAGGAAACCGCGCTAGCACTTTTCCAAGAGGGCCAGGAAAGCCTCGCGGGTGATCCCAGCCGTTCGTATCAGCCCCGTTATGATGTCCCGCCCAACCTCATCGTTTTTAGGGACAATCAGAGGCCGAGCTACGCCTGCCTTCTCCAACTTGATGTGGCTGCCTTTTTGACCAGCGTACTTGTACCCGATCTGCTCAAAAACGCAAACCAGTTTCCGCCAAGGAAGCGGAGTTAGGCGGGACATCCGGTGGCCTTTTCCAGGCCAAAAGGAACCGGAATGGGAAAGCGAAAGCCGCCAGCGGGGAGCGACTGAGACGATTCTTTCCGTGGGACCGCACCGCCAGGGAACACACGCCATCCCAGCTCCCGGACGGCTTGCTCAAAGGTTCCCCTCTCGAAGCAACTTACGACGAAAAGCTCGGATGCTTCCCGCAGATTTTTCTTGGCTTCGGCCTCGGTTCTCCCTTGAGTGGTGATGTCCAGCGGCGGGCAGTGGGCAATGTACCAGCCATTCTCTTTCCTGAGAACGCCGAACAGCCTAAATTCTGTTTGGACGACAACACGCATAGCGGGGCACCGGGCGAGAAATACTTGCGACTAAACTCTACCTGCGTAATAGATATCGTGTCAACGCACTGCGATGCACGGGGATGTGACGAGTGAACAACGACAACCGAAACTTTGGAGTACCTGTTTCTCCCTGTCTGTACGGCGGCGTTCAGTGTGGTCAAGCGGAAAAGCACGCCCTGATCGCTACGATACGCGCCCGCGCGCACGTCCAGAAGCCGCCCGGCCTTGATCAGCGTGATCTTCGGCGGAGCAGGTTTGTCCTCGGCGAACCCCGCGCTGGAAAGTCTCACGAACAGACACAGAACCGGCGGATGGTACGCATGAGCCCCCTCACCAGTGGATTGACGAGGGCAAGGTATACAGGCGAGGGCGCGGACTATGGTGCCGTCCGGTTCAGGCGCTGCGCTCCGTCTTGGCCTTGGGAAGCCCCGAGGCTTCTGGCCGTTCTTCCACGATGAACCGCACCACCGCGTTGCAGAAAATGCAGTCCAGCACGCGCATCTCGCGCAGCGCTCGCAGGTCTTTCTCCGCGGGTATGGAGAAGGAGCGCAGGCAGTCGGTGCAGGTGATCACGTAGTACTCCCCGTTGCGGGGAACCCAGACCGGGGCCTTGTCCCGCTTGATGGCGGGGCGTGGAGGGGCGTCCTGCAGCAGCTCCGCAACCTTTGCGAGCAGCTCCCCGAACCGGAACGGCTTGGCAAAGAAGGCATCGGCGAGCACTCCCAGCGGCGCCAGCGCAGGCTCGAATTCTCCGCTGATGGCGATGGCTGGGATTTGCGGAAATCGCCGGCGAACGATGGAGAGCAACTCGAAGCCCGACATGTTGGGCATCTTGAGGTCGGTGAGAATCAGGTCCGGCAAGGCGCCGCGCATCTGCGCCAAGGCCGCAAATCCATCCTTGGCGATACCGACTTCATAACCCTCGGTGGAAAGTGAACTCTGGAACAGTTCTCGGATAGCGGGCTCGTCGTCAACCACCAGCAGGCGATAGTGGAAGTTCGCCATCATGCACCCACCCTCGGGGGCGCGACACTGCGCTCCGCCAGTAAGCTCGAAACCTCGTGGATCCTTCAGCAAACGGAAAATTGGAAAACGAGGGTAGCCTTGCACGATAGCTTTCCCGAATGGCGTGAGTCAATGCCCGAGAATGGGGCAGGCGCAAGCCGGCTACTCAGCTTCAGATCGCATCATGACATACACCATCGGACCGGCCGCCACCAGCGCCAGTCCGATCAGCAACCCGCTGGTCAGGCCCTGCTCGCCGACGTTGCGCGCCACGGCTGCGGCGAGCAGCAGGGTCGGAGGTACCGCCAGCAGCATCGCGCCCGCCAGTCCGCCCGGCACGCGGAACGGACGCTTCATCCCCGGCTCGCGCACCCGCAGCACGATCAGCGCGGCGAACTCCAGCACGATGCTCAGCCCGGCCAGCATGACGTCGAGTTCGATCAGCCGCTCGAATCCCAATCCCAGCGAGAGCGACCACGCCACCGCGCACGCCACAATCGACACCCACGGCGCTCCCGTGCGCGCGTCCCTCCGCGCCAGCACCCGCGGCAGCATGCCGTCCTGCGCCATGGCCATGGGCACGCGCGTATATGAGAGCACCAGCGCGTTCATCATGCCCAGCCCGCACAGCATGCCGCCCGCGACCACCGCCAGCCCCAGCCCGCGTCCGCCCACCGCCGTCGCCACCTCCACCCACGCGCCCGTCTCCCAGGCCGCGGGAGCGATGCCGGTGCGCCACGCCGCCGCCACCACAATGATGTACGTCGCCGCCACCGCCCCGACCGTCAGCAGGATGCCCAGCGGATACGTCCGCTGCGGATTCTCCACCTCGCCGGCGATAGTGGAAGCGTTGTCCCATCCCATGTAGTTCCACATCACCACCAGCACGCCCATCACCACCGGCAGATGCGGACCCGCCACCGGCGGCGCGGCCACGCTCGGCTTCAGCAGCGCCTCGACCGACAGCACCGCGAACGGCGCCAGCAGCAGCGCTCCCACCACTACCGATCCCGTTCCCACCGACGCCGCCCCGGCCAGGTTCCACAGCACGCACACCGCGACCACCCCGACGCCCACCGCCAGCGCCGCGTGCGCATCGCCCATGCGCGGCCAGATCCGCCCCAGGTAGAGCACGAACAGGGTCGGATAGAGCGCCATGTCGAAGACGCTGGCCGCCAGCGACAGCCACGCTTCCTGGAATCCCCAGAACGGACCCATCGCCCGCCGCACCCACTCGTAGTAGCCGCCCTCTTCCGGGATGGCGCTGGCCAGCTCGCCCACCATCAGCGCCGTCGGCAGCGCCCACAGCAAAGGTGTAATCGCCAGCACCACCAGCGCCCGTCCATAGCCCGCGCTCTGCACCAGGTCTTCCAGGCCGTACGGCCCGCCCGAGACCATGAAGTACGCCGCCGCCACCAGCGGCAGCAGCGTCAACTTTTTGCGCGCGATGGAAGACATCCTCACCGTAGCCACGGGCGCAGCATATCATCGGTGTGGCCAGCTAGCGCCGGCGAACGATGCCTTCCAGCTCGCGCTCGCAGCGCGCCAGGTTCTTCTCCATGATGCGGCACAGCTCGGCGATGGCGCGCGCCTCGTCCGCGGTAATCCGCTTGTCCAGCACGCCCAGCGCGGTAAACCCCAGCATCTCCTGCAGGGCGAAGCCGTCTTCAGGAAACGGCGGCGCCGTGCCGTAGACGTCGATCCAGCGGAGGTGCCGCGAGCATTCTTCCGCGTGTCGGCTTGCCGGGGACTCGCACTGCCGCCCGTCGGCGCGCCGCTGGACGCAGCGACGAACCTCGGGGTCCGGGGCGGGCTTTACCGCGATCTCGACCACCTCCGGCTTGGCCCGCGTGGCCAGGTCCAGCGCCTTCCGGGTTTCTCTGTTAGCCTCGAATTCCTCCGCCAGCCGGAGGCGCTCCGCCATCGTCATCATTGCCACGTCTGCCTGCCTCGCTTCTTTTGGGATTCACTTCAGGAGGAATTCCGCCTCGGCCGCCCCCTATCTTTAAG
>DATNJE010000361.1:0-9724 GCA_035604095.1 Terriglobales bacterium | reverse complement strand
CCGCCGTATCGCCATCACGGGGTTGAACCAGCGAGTGCAGAAGGTTTTCGAAATCACCAAGGTCGAGAACATCTTCCTGATATTTCCCACGCTCTCCGACGCGCTGGAAGCCTTCACCAACTCTGGAACGGCTTGAGCATTCGCAGGCCATTGCGAGAGCCAATCACAACGACGGAATGAAGCTGCTTTTCAAATCGGAAGCGCGGCCAGAAGCTTCTCCGCGATTTCCGCGGCGGAGCGGGCTCCCTCTTCCGCCTGCTGCGAAAGGCCTGGCCCGTCGTTGAAGTCGGCCGCAGGTACCCGGCACAGGAAAGTCTGACCTTTGAAACCGTACAGATGACGCGCTACCGCAACGACCTGGGCCGGAGTCATGGCATGCGTCAGCGGAGTGACGCGCAATCCGTCCGGCGCCACCGCTTCGATGCGGGGCTCGACGCACAACGGATCGGCGTCCAGGAAGATCACGCTGCGGGCGGTTGCGATCTCCTCCCCCAACTCCGGCGTAAGCTGAACCACGCTGCGCAGCGAAACCCCGGCGCGAGTGCGGATCAGCTCGAGGGCGCGATGAGCGACTCCGTCGTCGCCGCGCAGCGCATTGCCGATTGCGATGCACAGCACCACGAAATCAGCTCCTCTCCATCCGCTGCAGCAACTCGCCGGCGGAGTTGCGCAGTTCGATGATCAGGGGCATCTGCCCCACGGCGTGCGTGGAGCAGGAAAGGCAGGGATCGAAACATCGGAGCGCCGCTTCCACGCGGTTCAGCATCCCCTCCTGCAAAGCCCCGGCGCGAACAAAGCGGCGGGCGGTTTGCTCTACCGCCTGATTCATGGCCAGATTGTTCTGCGAAGTGGCGATCAGAAGATTCACTTTGCGGATGAGGCCGTCGTCATCCACCTCATAGTCATGGAAAAGAGTGCCGCGGGGAGCCTCACAGGAGCCGATTCCGTGGTTCCGGTTTTGTCCCGCCTTGGCGCGCACATGCTCCCGTAGCAGATCGGGATCGTCCGCCAGTTCTTCAATGCGCTCGACGGCATGGAGCATTTCGATGAGACGCGCCAGGTGATAGTGAAAGGACTGGCAAACTGCTCCCTGGCCGCGTTGCTTGAATTCGCGCAATTCGCGGTCGGCGCCGCTCGTGCCCGTCGATCGAGCCACGTTGAGGCGGGCCAGCGGTCCCACTCGATAGCTGCCCCCGGGATAGCCCAGCGGTTTGTAGAATGGAAACTTCATAAAGGACCACTCTTCGCTGGCTTCCGCCAGGTAGGAAGCGTAGCGCAGAGGGTCCAGGCCTTCGGCCACCGTGTTTCCTTCCGCATCCACGATGCGAATCTGGCCGTCGTAATACTCGAGAACGCCCTCGGGAGTTACTGTGCCCATGAACAAGGTGGGAAAGTTGCCCATATGCTCGATTTCGGGAGCCAGCGAGTCGAGGGCCTGTTTCAGCCGTTGCAACGCTAGTTCGATGGATTGCCGTGCTTCCGGGATCCAGCCCCGAATTTCATCGCGCTCTGCCGTCCCCACCGCGTGCAGCACTCCGCCGGGCACACTCCAGGCGGGATGAATGCGCTTGCCGCCCACCAGTTCGATGATGCGCTGGCCGAATTGCCGCAGGCGAATCCCGCGCCGCGCGAACTCGGGGTCCTGCTCGATCAGGCCGAAGATGCTGCGCTTTTCCGGCGCCGAATCCAGGCCCAGCAGAAAGTCGGGCGCCGAAAGGTGAAAGAAACTCAAGGCGTGCGACTGCAGCAACTGGGCATAGTTCACCAGCCGGCGTTGCTTGGCCGCGGCGCGCGGGATCTCGACGCCCAGCAGCATATCTCCCGCTTTCGAACTGGCCAGCACATGGCTGACCGGGCAGATGCCGCACACCCGGCTCATCAGGCCAGGCATTTCGTAGAACGGGCGGCCCTCGCACAGCTTCTCGAAGCCGCGGAATTCCGTGACATGAAACTGCGCCGAACTTACTGCTCCCGCGTCGTCAATGTAAATCGAGATCTTGGCGTGGCCCTCGACCCGGGTGACCGGATGGATGAGGATGCGTTCGGTCATCTAGCCAAACCTCCCAGCCTGCGCCGGCGTGCGCCCGTCGAGCAGGGCCATCAGGAATTCGTGAATGGTATCCGCTGAGGGCGGACAGCCCGGAATGAAGTACTCCACCTGCACCACTTCGTGCACCGGCCGGACCCGGTCCAGTAGCCGCGGCACCGCGCCGTTGCCCGACGGGATGCCGGTCACCACGGCCGCAGTCTGCCGATAGGCCCGGTCGAGGACGTCCTCGACCGAAAACATGTTGCGCAGCGCCGTCACGTTGCCGGTGAGCGCGCAGTCCCCCAGCGAGACCAGAATCCGGCTTTGCCGCCGCACCCGCTGAATCTGCTCCAGGTGGTCTTCGTTGGCCACCGCTCCTTCCACCAGGGTAATGTCGACCTCCGGAAAATCCTTGTAGTCGGTGAGCGGGCAGGCGCAAAACTCCACCCGGGCGGCCAGATCGATCAGGCGCTCATCCAGATCGAGGAATGACATGTGGCAGCCGGAACAGCCGCCCAGCCAGATCGTGGCGAGACGAGGTTTCTGGGTCATCCGATCCACTGTTTCTTTTCCCGGGCGGTCACGATGTACTTGAGGAAGCCCCGGTCTCTGCGCATCTCCGCAATCGTCTTCCCTTTGTCGAACAGCGCCCCCGTGGGACAAACCTGAACGCATTTGCCGCAGCTGGTGCAGGTTTCCGAGGCTCCCCAGGGCTCGCCCAGGTCCGAGATGATGAGGGTGCCGGCACCGCGACCGCAGACGTCCCAGGTGTGGGCTCCCTCAATCTCGTCGCAGACCCGCACGCAGCGGGTGCACAGCACACAGCGATTGTGGTCAATGGCGAAACGCTCGTGGCTGGTATCGACGGGCAAAGACGGGAACCGGTATCGGAAACGCACATGATTGATGCCCAGCGCCACGGCCAGATCCTGCAGTTCGCAGGCGCCGTCCGCCACACAGACCGCGCACACGTGATTGCGCTCGGCAAACAGCAACTCGACAATCAGTTTGCGATGGGACTGAAGCCGTGGCGTGTCGGTCCGCACCACCATGCCTTCCTCGATCGGGGTCAGACATGAGGCTTGCAGGTTCTTCTGGCCTTCCACTTCCACCATGCAGAGCCGGCAGGCGCCGACCTCGCTTGGCCCGCCAACGTGGCACAGTCGCGGAATGCGAATCCCGTGTTCCCAGGCCACCGTGAAAATGGCGTCATCCGCCATGCCCGTCACCGCCTTGCCATCGATCTGGAGGGTTTTTACGCTCATGCGGTGGCCTCCCGGCTCACAGCCGGCATGCGGCAGTGCCCGGCCGGGCAATGCTTATCGCGAATGTGCGCCTCATACTCCTCGGGAAAATACTTCAGCGTGCTCATCACCGGATTCGGCGCAGTCTGCCCCAGTCCGCAGAGGCTGGTTTCCCGCAGCAGGGCAGCCAGGGCTTTCAGGGTATCGAGATCCTCCTCCGAAGCCGCGCCCGTGGTCATCCGTTGCAGGATGTCGTGCATCTGCACGGTTCCCGCCCGGCATGGAATGCACTTGCCGCAGGATTCATCCATGCAGAACTCCATGAAGAAGCGCGCGACATCCACCATGCAGGAACTGTCATCCATGACGATCAGGCCGCCCGAACCCATGATGGAGCCGATCTGGGCCAGCGATTCATAGTCCACCGGCAGGTCGAGAAACTGCTCGGGAATGCAGCCCCCCGACGGTCCGCCGGTTTGCGCCGCCTTGAATTTTCGCTGGGGAATGCCGCCGCCGATATCGAACAGGATTTCCCGCAGGGTTGCACCCATGGGGACTTCGATCAAGCCGGTGTTAGCGATCTTGCCGGCCAGCGCAAACACCTTCGTGCCCTTGCTGCGGGCGGTTCCAATGCCCGCGAACCAGTCGCCTCCCCGTTCGATGATGGGTGGAATGTTGGCAAAGGTTTCGACATTGTTGATCAGAGTCGGCGCGCCCCACAGCCCCGAAGCCGGGGGATAAGGCGGACGCTGGCGGGGCTGCCCGCGCTTGCCTTCAATCGAGGCGATCAGTGCGGTTTCTTCGCCGCACACGAACGCCCCGGCGCCGATGCGCAGGTCAATGCGGAACTGAAATCCCTGTTCCAGGATTCGGGCGCCCAGCAGATGCTCGCGCTCGGCCTGCTTGATGGCGGTTTGCAGCCGCTGAATGGCCAGCCCATATTCGCCGCGGACATAGATGTATCCCAGTTGCGCCCCGACGGCATAACCGGCAATGGCCATGCCCTCCAGCACACGGTGCGGGTCTCCTTCGAGGACGCTACGGTCCATGAACGCGCCGGGATCGCCTTCATCGGCATTGCAGACTACGTACTTGGTGGGCAGCACCTGCTTGGCTACCAGCTCCCATTTCAGACCGGTCGGGTAGCCCGCACCCCCGCGTCCGCGCAATCCGCTTTTCTTGACTTCTTCCACCACCGCGCGCGGAGTCATCTCCTCCAGCGCTTTAGCCAGCGACTGATACCCTCCCGCGGCGATGTAGTCGGCAAGTTTTTCAGGATCGACCCGGCCGCTGTTGGCCAGCACGATCTTCAGTTGCCGCGAGAAGAACGGGGCGTTCAGATCGATGGAGCGCCCAGCCAGGCTCTGCCGATCCTTCGCATCTCCGCTGACCAGGGCGTGCGCGTCGGCCGCGGTGGCGTTGCCGTAGAGCTGCCGGTCGGCCGAGCTCAGCACCAGCGGCCCGCGACCGCACATTCCCATGCAACCGGTGCCGCAGGCCTCGACCCGCCCGCCGCTGCCCTGGGATTCGATCTCGGCTTCGAGGGCGCGGCGTACGCCGTCGGCTCCACAAGAGACGCATCCGGCCGCGGTGCAGCACAGGATCCGGTTCTGCAAGCCCTTTTGCCGCGCCACTTCCTCGGCCTGTTTTTCCGATAACTCTTCTGCCGTCATTGCGCGCCTATCTTGCTCAATTCCGTCTCCAGCGCCTGCGGGGTCACCCGCGCCAGAACTCCGCCGTCGCAGATGACCGCCGGAGCCAGCCCGCAAGATCCGATACAGCGCGCTGTCTCGACGCTGACCTTACCGTCGGGAGTGGTCTGTCCGGCCTTGGCACAGTGTCGCTCCAGA
Source organism: Terriglobales bacterium (assembly GCA_035604095.1). GTDB lineage: Bacteria > Acidobacteriota > Terriglobia > Terriglobales > Acidobacteriaceae > JAHFUA01. The sequence continues at coordinate 4,601 of DATNJE010000361.1, read as the reverse complement.
TTTTCGATCAGGCTGAGCCCGCCGGCCACATAGCAGGCGGTTCCAATGCACACGACGAACGTGTGCTCACCCTTGGGTTTGAGTGAAAAGAAATGATAGAAAGTGGCCACTCCGAGCACGCGGCTGGGAGGCAGCCGGAGTTTATGTGCGATGGTCTTCAGCAACGGACGCGAAAGAAACCCAAACAGCTCCTGCGCCGTGTGCAGCACCTCGATGAGCGCGTCGCCGGAATACTGGTGGCGCGACATGGCACGTTCCAGAAGCTTCTCGCGATTGTCTTTCACGCCTGGAACTGCCGAACTGGCGGGCATCTGACAGTCTCCTCGGCCAACCTCTCACCAGGCAGCCTTGGCCCTTATCGCCGAGCGGCTTCGCCGGCCGGGCGCAAGCTCGCGGCTTTCGCACTCACGTCCACAACACTTTTCTGGGCATGTGAGCCAGCGTAGCACTTGCGGCGAGAGCATTGGCGTGCCGCCAGCGGAGAAAAGACACAAAAGAGGACGTACTGGACCACAATGGGAATGCTCTCACGCCGCCCGCGAGCTCGCCGAGGTGCGGGAGGTGTTACCCAACGCCGGTTCGGCGTCATAATCCTGAATAGGATTGTGGGGAAGGCCGACTATCTCGCGCTTGAGCTCTCCTGACCTTGCGCGATCTCGTTCGCAATTCGACGCACGACTTCCTCGACTGCGCGCATCACTTCGGGAGAGACTTCGGTCCCGACCTCAAATCGCTTTCCTTCGATCCCGTACACGCGCAGATGGGCGGGAAGGCGATCTAGGGTACGAGCCAGCGCGATGGCTTCAGCCACGCCCATCCCATGGGTCGACGAACTCGACCGGCCGCGGGCCATCGGGAGCCGCGCGTTCCACACATGAACCGTGCCGGCAGCAGCCCCGGTTGCGACGGCATCGATGAGAATGACCTCGTCTGCGCCGCTCCACGCCTCCATCAGTTCCGAGGCCTCACCGAGGCAAGTCTTTGCCTCGATTCCGAGCGTGCCCAGTCGCTCCGCCGCCAGGACACCGGCGCCGTCATCGCCTCGCTGGCGATTTCCGCAGCCAATGATCAAGCAGCCAACGCTCAGCATGTCAGGGAGTTCCGTCGTCGCAAACTGGTGGGTCCGCGCCCCTGCGATGTTACTCCCGGTCGATTTCGACTTTCAGGAAATGAGTGGCGCAGGAGATGCACGGGTCATAGCAGCGCACCGCCTGCTCGCATTTCCAGGTCGCCTCTTCCAATGGCCAGGCAGCCAGCTGCGGTGCGTATTCGCGCAGATCGTCTTCGATGCGGCGCTGGTTTTGGGATGTGGGAGGAATAATCTTAGCGGTGACGATGAGTCCTTTTTCGTCGACCGCGTAGCGGTGGTAAAGGATGCCGCGGGGCGCCTCCGTGATCGCCTGACCGACGCCCGCCCGGTCCGGAACCGTAACCCGCGGGGCAGCCGGAGGTTCGTACGTCGCAATCACGCGCAGGGCCTCGGCAAAGGCGAACACCAGTTCCACCGCCCGCACCGTGATGCTGCGGAACAAATTCTTCACCGGCGGCTTCAGGCCCGCTTCCATCGCCGCCTTCTGCGCCACCTCGGGCAGCTTGTCGAAATTCAAATTGAACCGCGCCAGCGGGCCAACCAGGTACGAGCCCCGCCCGCGGATCACGGAATGCAGCGCGTTCGAGTGCTTTACCTGCAATTCGACGAAGCGGTCCTCGTATTCCGCAGCGTCGATGTCGAGGCCGCGGTTGGAGACCAACCGCCCCTCGTTGAACGGGTATTCGTCGGGATGGCGCAACGCCACGAACTCGTAGTCTTGCTCGAAGTCGGGGAATTGCAGGGTTGAGGTCCAACGCACGGTCTCAAGCGATGCTTCCAGCCCCCACTGCAGATCATCGACCAGGGCGTGCAACTGGTGCTTGGTCGGAACCTTGTGGAAGCCGCCCACGGCCGCCGAGATGGGATGAATCTCGCGCCCGCCCAGCAAATGAACGATGGAGTTCCCGATCTTCTTCAGGCGAAGCGCTTTCTCGACCACGGCGCGGTGATCCTTGGCCATCTCGATCACATCCTGATAGCCGAGGAAATCCGGCGCATGCAGCATGTAGACGTGCAGCGCGTGGCTCTCGATCCACTCGCCGCAATAGAAGAGGCGGCGCAGCAGGCGGACTGCGGGATCGATCCTGATGCCGAGCGCTCGCTCGATGGCGTGCACCGCGCTCATCTGGTAGGCGATGGGGCAGATGCCGCAAATGCGGGCTGTGATGTCGGGCGCCTCCGAAAGATGACGGCCGCGCAAGAACGCCTCGAATAACCGCGGCGGCTCGTAGATCTTCAGTTTTACGTCGGTCACGCGCTCGCCCTTCATCTTGATGTAGAGCGCGCCTTCGCCCTCCACCCGGGCCAGCGTGTCGACTTTGATGGTCCTGCCGCCGCTTGCGGTCATGTCCGCTCACACTCCTCGCTGGCCTTGCGGAACGGCCACGCCCAGGCGTTGAAGCTGCGGAACGCGCGCGAAACCTGCGCGTCGTTCTGCCCCAGGATGCGGAACTGGCTGGTCAACGAAGCCGTGTTCGGTGTCTCCATGGGCCCATAGCAGCCATAGCAGCCGCGGTCATAGCTCGGGCACAACGCCCCGCAGCCCGCCTGCGTGACCGGGCCGAGGCAGGGAACGCCGCGCGCCACCGCGATGCACACGTTTTCTTTCCGTTTGCACTCGATGCACACGCTGTACGTGGGAACGTTCGGTTTGCGTCCGGCCAGCGTGGCCGTGATCAGCTCGATCAATTGATATTTGTTGATAGGGCAGCCGCGCAGCTCGAAATCCACCGGCACGTGCTCAGCGATGGGGGTGGAAAGCTTCAGCGTGCTGATGAACTGCGGCGAGGCGTACACCACGCGGATGTATTCGTCGATATCCTTCCAGTTGCGCAGCGCCTGGACTCCGCCGGCCGTGGCGCAGGCTCCGATGGTGATCAGCGTCTTGCACTTGCGGCGCACTTCCTGAATCCGCTCGGCGTCGTGGTGCGTCGTGATCGATCCCTCGACTAACCCGATGTCGTAGGGCCCCTTCAGCATGGTGCGCGTCGCTTCCGGAAAATAGGCAATCTCGACCGCGCCGACCACGCTGAGCAGTTCATCCTCGGCATCGAGCAAGCTGAGCTGGCAGCCGTCGCAGGAAGCGAACTTGAACACGCCGATCCTCGGCCGTGGCTTCGGCTGTGGCTTCGACCCGGGGCTAGACGCGGATTTGGACTCAGAGCTCATACTTCTCCAGTAGCGGCTTCATTTGCGTATAGGTGAAGACCGGCCCGTCTTTGCAGATGAAGTGCGGCCCGTACTGGCAGTGTCCGCAGAAGCCCACGGCGCACTTCATGTTGCGTTCCATCGACAGGTAAATATCGTCGCGGCTCAGTCCGTGCGTCTCCAGTTCGCGGGCCACGAAACGCATCATGATCTCCGGCCCACAAGCCATCGCCACTGAGTTGGATGGCTTCAACCGCGCGTACTTGAACAGCGTGGTGACCACGCCCACGTGGCCGCGCCAGCTCATCCCGCCATAATCCACCGTGACCAGCGCTTGGGTGTCGCGGTGGCGGGCCCAGGCCGCCATTTCTTTGCGATAGAGCAGGTCGCGCGGACTGCGTGCCCCATAGAGAATCACCAGCCGGCCGTAGTCCTTGCGGTGGTGCAGAACTTCGTAGATCACCGGCCGCAATGGCGCCAGTCCGATTCCTCCTGCCACGAGGATCACATCCCTTCCGCGAGCGGCTTCCACCGGCCAGCCCTTGCCGAACGGACCTCGGACTCCGACGCCGGATCCAACGCTCTGGTTCACCAGAGCATTCGTCGCCTGACCTACCGAGCGCACCGTGTACACCAACTGGTCGTGCTGGCCGGGATCGCCGCTGATCGAGATGGGCAACTCCCCCACCCCAAACACCCACAGCATGCTGAACTGTCCCGGCTGGAAGGAGTTCCCGTTTGCTCCGGCTTCCGGCGCGAGCTTCAGGGTAAACGTGTCCGAGGTCTCCTTGGACACATCGCGCACCAGGTAGGGTTGCGGGATCATCACGTCGGTCGCAACTGCGGTTGCCATAAACTTCACCGTGCGGCGTAGACGTCGAGTACCTGCAGGCGGGTAGCCTCCAGGCGCCGCTCCATGATCTGGGCAAAGCGCTTCAGAACCTCGTAGCCCAGGTCATGGTTCTGCTCGCACTTGGTGCGCAGACATTTCCCATCCAGCGCGATAGCGCGCGTGTCCAGCACCGCATGCGCGTTGAACTTCCACTGGTAGGGAGGCAGCAGCCACGACCAGCCCAGGATGTCACCCTCCGACAGGGTCTCGATCACGATCGGTTTGTGCTGGGGCGCGGCGATCTCCAGCGCCACCCTCCCGCTGCGGATCAGGTAGAACTCGTTCGCCTCTTCGCCTTCTTTGAAAATGTAAGCCCCGGGCTGGAAGCGTATGTTGGCGCCGCAGCCCACCAGCAGCCCCGTGTAGTAAGACTCGAGCCCGGCAAAGAACGGGTGTTCCCCGATGATTCGCTCAAGAGTCTCCATGAGTGCCTCCTTGCCGCAGGGCGCGGACCTCTTCGGTAATGTCAAT
>DATNJE010000360.1:0-2869 GCA_035604095.1 Terriglobales bacterium | reverse complement strand
GAAGCCCAAAGAGCTGGCGGTGATTACCGAGTGCTGCACCGGTTGCGCCGGTTCGCCCGCCTGCGTCGAGTACTGTCCCATCGAGGACTGCATGTTCTGGGTTCCCGACGAAGACCATCCTCCCTTCGGCCGCATCCAGGTCGACCCGCTGCTGTGCATTGGCTGCAAGAAGTGCACCAGCAAAGGCCCGGACGGCGCCTTCCTGGACGGCTGTCCCTGGGACGCCATCGTGATGGTCGATACCACCGAGGTCGAAAAAGAAGTCGGCGTGATGCCGTATTGATGCAGTACTCGGTACTCAGTACCTAGTACTCAGTCGAGCAAGGCTTCAGCCGCGGTGTTTACGGTTTCCCCAGTAAATCCAGCATCACGGCCGTTTCCGCTTCCATAGCCGTCTCGAGCGTTGGCTTCACGTCGGGAGCAAACAGCGACGAGTGCAGCGAGGGCAGACGTGTTCCGGAAGCCTTGGCCTCCTGGTATTTGGCAGGATTGACCGCACCGACAAAGAACATCATCGCCGGCACCCCCGCCTTGCCGTACTCGGAAAAATCCTCAGCGACCATTTTGGGTGGCATCTGGACGACCTTGTCGTCGCCCAGCCGCCGGCGCAGCACTGCCACCACGCGTTCGGTCAGCTTCGGGTCGTTATAGACGGAGTCGGATGCATCCGAGTATTCCACCAGCGGCGGCTTGGGAGCGTTGCCCGCCTCCGATTCTGCCTTGGCAATGCGCTCAATCGACGCCAGCAGGTGCTTGCGGGTTTCCGGCTGGTAGGAGCGCACCGTCAGTTGCAGGTGCACGCTGTCAGGGATGATGTTGTGTTTGGTCCCGCCATGGATCGAGCCGACGGTGATGACGGCCGGATCGCGGGGATCGAGTTCGCGCGAGACGATGGTCTGTAGCGAGAGCACAGTGCGCGCGGCGATCACGATGGGGTCCACCGTGGTCTGCGGCATCGCCCCGTGGCCGCCTTTGCCGTAGATGGTGATGTCCACGGAATCGACGTTGGCGTGCGAATAGCCGGGGATAAAGCCCACCGTGCCTGCGGGCAGATCGCTGTCATCGTGGAAGGCGATCACGTAATCCGGCTTGGGGAAGCGCGTGAACAGGCCGTCTTTCAGCATGGCGGCTGCACCCCCGACAGTCTCCTCGGCCGGCTGGCCGATCAGCACCAGCGTTCCGCGCCACTGGTCGCGGGCTTGGCTGAGCAGCGTGGCCGTTCCTATCCACGCCGACATGTGCACGTCGTGTCCGCAGGCGTGCATCACCGGGACCTCGACTCCGGCTTCGTTGTGCGTGGTTACCTGGCTGGCGTAAGCGAGCCCGGTCTGTTCTTTCACCGGGAGCGCATCGAGTTCCGTGCGCAGCATTACGGTGGGACCGCTGCCGTTCTTCAGGACTCCCACCACGCCTAGCTTTCCGACGCCGGTGGTGACGTCGAACCCCAGCTTGCGCAGACCTTCCGCCAGCGCGGCCGCAGTCCGCTGCTCGTGGAACGACAGCTCGGGATGGCGATGCAGGTCGACGTACAACGCCTCGATCTGCGGCAGGATGGCATCCACCGCCGCGGTCGAGGACGGCGATTTGTCGGCGCCGGCGGCGAAGACCGCCACCGAGCACAGCACTACCGCAATAACGCACCTTTTCATGGGACCTCCCGGAAAATCCACCACGGCGGCACGGAGACACAGAGACTTGGAACTTGCTCTTCTGCTCCTCGGCCCTCAGTGCCTCCGTGTCTCCGTGGTTTGTGTTTGGGTGCAAACTTTACTGAAAGCCGCCAGCAAAATCTAGCGCCCGGCACGCTGCTCGATGGCCTTCTCGGTTTCCGCCGCCTGCTGCGCGATGCGCTGGGGCAGATCGCGCGGCGGGTTCTTAAAGGGTGCGATGGCCGGCAGGTCGTCAGGCTGCCCGACGGCGTACAGCGCGCGCAGCGCTTCCCATACCTGGTCGGCGCCCGGGTTCAGCACGGCAAGCTGGGCTCCCTGCGCAATGTCCGCTCCCGGCTGCGCTTCGATGGCGCGGATGTGCCCGGAAATGGGCGCGCGGACTTCCACCAGTTGCCCGTGGTCATCGAGCTTCACAAGAACCGTGCCGTGGTTCGCTGGCTCTCCCGCGCGTGCCACACCAGTGACGCGTCCTGCGGTGGGCGCAGTTACCACGAGCGGCTTGAGCATGGCCACGATCTGCGGCCGACCGCTGGCATCGCCAAAGCGCACCAGCGCCAGCGCCGCGTTGCCGCGCACCTGCGGCGCGGGGTCGGAGAGCATCTTTAGCAACGCCGCGTGGAATTGCTGGTTGGAGTTGTCTTGGCCCATAATCCACGCGTCTGTGTTACGGACCTCTTCTACCGGGTAGCCTGCCAGGCGCACCAGTTCCGCCGACCACGGTCCGATATTTCGATTGCCGCGATTGATCCGTTCGCCGATCTGCACCAGCGCGTGCTGGATGTGGCGCGGCTTTTGATCGTCGTGCAGATATTTGGTGATCTCCGCGTCGGTCAGCGGACGCCCGAACCAGGTGCCGCGCCAGAACAGGAACGGCATCAGCACGATCAGCCACGCCACCAGATAGAAAAGGATCTTGGTGCGCCGCGGCACGGGCGCGCGCTTGGGCTTTTCCGCGATTTTTTGCTCAGCCATCATGTAGCCAGCGTTACTCCACATCCGCATCCAGCACGCGCTCCTGTTCAAGGTAGTGCGACATGGCGTATTGCGCCAGCAGCGGATCGCGCACGCGGACGAGCGCTCCGCGCCATTCTCCCTGGGCGTGTGGCGCCGTGGGCGGATGCTTGCACTCGCCGCTCGATCCGAACTCCGGGCCGAAGGACGTGCTCTGAATCTCGTCGAACTGGTGGATTTTGCGCCAG
>DATNJE010000359.1:0-9471 GCA_035604095.1 Terriglobales bacterium | reverse complement strand
CGATCTTGACTCGGGTGCGCGAGCCGGTGACCACGTCTCCTTCCTTAATGGCCGCAATGCGGCGGATGTCAATGCGCACCGACGAATAGAACTTCAGCGCGCGCCCTCCAGTTGTGGTCTCCGGGTTGCCGAACATCACGCCAATCTTTTCGCGAATCTGGTTAATGAAGATCAGGCAGGTGCGCGACTTGGCCACCGTCCCCGTCAGTTTGCGCAGTGCCTGCGACATCAGACGCGCCTGCAGGCCCATGTGGCTGTCGCCCATCTCGCCATCGAGTTCGGCCTTGGGGACCAGCGCCGCCACCGAGTCCACCACCAGCACGTCGATGGCGCCCGAGCGCACCAGGGCCTCGGCAATCTCCAGCGCCTGCTCGCCGTAGTCCGGCTGCGAGACCAGCAGGTTGTCCACGTCCACGCCCAGTCTCTTGGCGTAGGCGGGATCGAGCGCGTGCTCGGCGTCCACGAACGCCGCCATGCCGCCGGCCTTCTGCGCTTCCGCGATCACCTGCAGGGTGATGGTGGTCTTGCCCGAAGATTCCGGCCCGAATACTTCGACCACCCGCCCGCGCGGGAAGCCGCCCACGCCTAGCGCCGCGTCAAACGACAGTGCCCCGGTGGGGATCACCGCGATGGGAACGATGGCCTCCTTCGTCCCCAGCCGCATGATGGAGCCCTTGCCGAACTGCTTCTCGATCTGTGATACCGCCAGCTCGATTGCACGTGCCTTCTCGTCAGCCATAATGCCCCCCTCAGAACCTGAAATCGACGCGCTAGCCTACACCCCGCTTGTCCGGACCGTCAGAGTATATCCTACTCGGCGAATAAAAAGCGAATAACTACCAATGTAACGCCGGCATCTTGCCGGCCGTCCTGGGGGCATCCTGCCCTCAGGCGTGGGCGAGACGCCCACGCGACAGCCGCCGAGACGGCGGCGCTGCACCGCTACACCAAAGACCCACTCAGCGCCCCTTCCAGTTCCAGCAGCTTGCGCTTCGTCTCCAACCCGCCGCCGTAGCCGGTGAGCGAACCGTCAGAGCCGATTACCCGATGGCACGGCACGATGATCGCAATGGGGTTCTGCCCATTGGCCAGTCCCACCGCCCGCACAGCCGCCGGATTGCCGATGGCTCGGGCGATGGCAGCGTAGGAGCGCGTTTCGCCGTACGGGATCTTCAGCAGCTCCTGCCAGCAGCGCTTCTGGAAGTCGGTGCCGCGCAGGTCGAGCGGCAGGTCGAACCGGCGGCGGCGACCGGCGAAGTATTCTTCGAGCTGGCGAGCGTAGGGCGCGGTCCTTTCCGGGGATTCCGCCCATCCGGCGGCGATCTCCCCGCGGCCAAACTCCAGCGCGACCAGGCCGCGCTCGGAGACGGCGAGCAGCAAGGGTCCGACCGGCGAGTCGATGCGCGAGTAGTGGATAGCTTCGGGAGCAGCCACGAGATCAGGCTAGCACGAGACGCTGAGGAAAACCAAAAAGCCTCCCGGCGTTTCCACCGGGAGGCTAGCTGAGGCACAAATGCGTGGGCCTATTTCGTTTCGGCCTGCGGTTGCACCGCCGGCTGCTCTTGCGAGCCCAGGTCACCGGCGCCGTTCGTCAGCAAGGCGATCTCGACCCGACCGCCGCGCGTACGCTGCGCCTTGCCGCCTTCAGTCGAAGCCGGAACAGGAGCGTTCCCCATGCCGATGGTGTAGATGCGGTACACGGGAATCTCATGCGTTAGCACCAGGTAACGCACCACCGATTGTGCCATCTGCTGTGAGTTCTGGACGGCGGCCTGGCCGCGTCCCTCGGAGAAGCCCTGCACTTCGATGATGTATCCCTTCTGGTCCTTGAGCGGGGTGGCCATCTCGTCCAACGCCTGCTTGGCCTTGCTGCTCAGGGCCATCTGCCCGGCCTTGAAGTGGATCTCGGCCTGGGTGGTAGGCTGGTACTGATCGATGTTTTCCACGACATGCTCGACGCTGTTGAGCCGGACTGTGGCCTGCTGCGCCGTCTGGTTGGCGAGCTGAGCGCGGTTGCCGGCGTCGATGGCGTGCATGTCGGCCTCGTTGGCCTTCAGGGAAGCCACGCGAATCCCTTCCGTCGCGCGGGCATCCACGTCTTTGATGGCCTTGGCGTTCTGGGCTGTGATCTCATCCAGCTCGTTGAGGCGGCCGCGCACCGGGTCCAACTGCCTCTGGACATACCGCTTGCGGGCGAAGGGGTTGAGGTGGCCCCAGAAGCCTTCATGCCGCTCGTAGGTCAGCGGCTCGTGGCCGTTGGGGTTGGCCTGCGGGTTCTTGTCCGTGCTCGGTGCCGGCGCGGTGGTCTGGCTCTGGTTCATCTGAGGGGTGCTGCTGGAATCGCTGGAAGGCGTCTGCTGCGCCCATACGGGCACAACCAGCGCTGCAGCCAACGGCAGCGTCAACAGAAACTTGCTTGTCATGATCAAATTCCTCCGAAGTATTGGGGGAGCATCGGAGCTAAGGAGCTCGCTGCCCGAAACTGCACGCCGCGCCCCTCGGACACCTGGGAGCAGGCCGCGTTCATGACTTTGGTAATCAAATGAAGGGCCAAACTCCGGGCCGGGTTTTGCGCTCTAAGTCGTTCTGTTTGAATCAAGTGGAATTACCATTCCCGGATTGCTGTACGTAGGAATACGTAGGAAATGGATGGCGCGGGTAAATTTGACAAGAACCAGGAAGCAGGATGCAGCAAGCCCGGCCCTGCGTCCTGCTTCCTGCCCGCTACTCGCTACTCCCTGGCTTTTGCGTCTAAACTTTGTTATGCGCAAGCTCGGGTTACTGCTCTTCCTGCTCGCCTCCGTTCTCGTCTGCGCCCAGATGGATACGAACCAGCTCCACCTGCCGCCCGGGTTCCACATCAGCATTTTCGCGGATACGGAACAGTCTCCGCGCATGCTGGCCTTCAGCCCCGGCGGCGTGCTGATGGCGACCGCCACCAGCGAGGGCACCGTGCTCGCCATGCCCGACCCCCGCCACACCGGCGAAGCCGAACGGGTGGTGACCGTGCTTAAAGACCTCAACGGTCCGCACGGCATCGCCTTCCACAGCGGCGGCCTCTACATCGCCGAGGTCGGGAAGATCGTGCGCTATGACTGGGATGAAGCCCACCTGCGCGCCTCGAACCCGCGGCACATCGCCGATATGCCTTCGAGCGGCGGCGGGCACATGACCCGCACCATCCTGTTCGCCAACGGCAAGCTCTACGCCTCGGCGGGATCGAGTTGCAACGTCTGCGTGGAAACCGAGCCCCACCGCGCCACCGTGCTGGAGATGAACGATGACGGCTCCGGCGTACGCATCTTCGCCCACGGGATTCGCAACGCCGTCGGACTGGCCTATAACCCCAAGACCCAGACGGTGTGGGCCACCGACAACGGCCGTGATTGGCTGGGCGACGAACTTCCCCCCGACGAGATCCTCGACCTGGGCAAGAGCGGCGGCGACTTCGGCTGGCCCTGGTGCTACGGCGATCGCGTCCCCGACACCAGGTTTTCCAAGGACGCGCCCGCACACTGCACGAACGTCGTACTCCCTAAAGTCAACCTGCAGGCGCACTCCGCCCCGCTTGGCCTCGCGTTCTACAACGGCAGCATGTTTCCCAAGCTATACCAGGGCAGCCTGTTCGTCGCCTTCCACGGTTCCTGGAACCGCAGCGTTCCCACCGGCTACAAGATCGTGCGGATCAAGCTGAAGGATCAGGCGCAGCCCGAGGGCATCGAGGACTTCATCACCGGATGGATGCCCGTCGGCGCAACCAAGAGCACCAAGCCGGCGGGACGGCCGGTAGGGATCGTGGTCGGCGCCGACGGTTCGATCTACATCAGCGACGACAACAATGGCGCGATCTATCGGGTGACGTACGGAAAGTAGCTGGCTGCGGCTTTTGGCTGGTGGCTTCTAGCTCTTGTTTCTCGATCGCGCCTCGTATCAGGGCGCGGCTTCAGCCGCGCCTGGAATCGAACGCAGGTCCTTCGTCGCGCTCCCGCGGCTTGCCTCGGTCGCGCTTCCTCAGGATGACAACTGATACTTTTAACGGGTGCTACGGCGCGACTGTCTTCTTCCCGCACAGCGCCGCGTGCTGTTCCTGGATGAAGTTGTCAGTCATGCCGGCGATGTAGTCGCAGACCACGCGCGGCAGGGGCTCGTGGCGCGTCTTCTCCTGGTAGCTGGCGGGCAGGGCCTGTGGACGCGTGGTCCAATAGTCGAAAAGCTCCCTCACCGTCCGTTCGGCGGCGTCTTTCTCCGGCATCAGGTCGGGGCTGAGGTAAAGCCGTTCGTAGAGGAACTGCCGAAGCTGGTTGCGATGCTCCTCGACCTCGGGGCTGAACGCCACCATGCGCTCGGGGTGGCGCCGCACGCCTTCCGCATCCTTGATGCTGGCGGCGCGCACGCGCGCCACGGTGCGCTCGATCAGGTCGGTGACCAGCAGGTTCAGCACCCGCCGCACCGCCTCGTTGAACTTGAGCTTGGGGAGCGCGTCCGGGCGGCGCGCCTCGGCCTGGCGATAGAAGATCTCGAACAAGGGCACGCCGGCGCGGATATCCTCCACGCTGAGGATGCGCGCCTCGGTGCCGTCGTCGAGGTCGGCGGTGTGGTAGGCGATCTCGTCGGCCAGGTCGATGAGCTGGGCTTCGAGCGACGGGCGCTGGTCGAGCAGATATTCGGCGAGCGCGGGAAATTCCTCGGCGGAGTAATCGCGTGAGTGCTTGATGATGCCCTCCCGCACCTCGAAGGTCAGATTGAGCCCGCGGAAATCGGCGTAGCGCAGCTCGAAATCCTCGACGATGCGCAGCGCGTGCAGATTGTGGTCAAAGGAGTAGCCGTGGGCGCGCATGGCGGCGTCGAGCGCCTTCTCGCCGGCGTGGCCAAAGGGCGGATGCCCGATATCGTGCACCAGCGCCAGGCACTCCACCAGGTCGACGTTGAGCCCCAGCGCGCCGGCGACGGTGCGCGCAACCTGCGCCACCTCGATGGTGTGGGTCAGCCGGTTGCGGAAGTGGTCGGAGTAGCGGCGAGTGAAAACCTGGGTCTTGTTCTCCAGGCGGCGGAAAGCGCGGGAATGGATGACGCGATCGCGGTCGCGCTGGAAGTCGTCACGATAAGGGTGCGCGGGCTCGGGGTAGCGCCGTCCCCGGCTGTTCTCGACACGGACCGCGCAGGCGGCCAGCATGAGGGGAGTCTAACACCGGTCGCGGGCGGGACGCCGGCGCTACTACCGCCCTTGCTGCGCCAGTTTGACCCGCGCCGCTTCCAGCTTGTGCTGCACCTTGGCGACGTCGTCCTGATCCACGTCGGCGGGGACGGTCTTGGCCCACTCCTCGAGCGCGCGCTGCCAGTGGGCGGCGGCCTGCTTCAGCCGTCCCATCTTCTGGTAGACATCGCCCAGGTGGTCCTGCACGGTGGCATCGTTACCGATGCGCTCGGAAGCCTTGCGCAGGTTCTCTTCCGCCAGATCGTAGTTGCCGAGCTTGAAGTAGGCCCAGCCCAGCGAGTCAAGGTAGGCGCCATTCTGCGGATCGAGTTCCACGGCCTTCTTGATGTATCCCAGCGCCTCGTCCAGGTGGGTGCCGCGGTCAGCCAACATGTAGCCCAGGTAGTTCAGGGTGATGGCGCTGCGCGGATCGTTGGCCAGCACCTTCTTGAAGGCGGCTTCCGCCGGCTCGAACCGCTTCTGCCGCTCGTAGATCGAGCCCAGCACAAACTGGACGTAATCCTTGTCTTCCTGCTTGCTGGCCAATCCGGCAGCCTTGTTGATGTCCTCTTCCGCGTTGCTCCAGCGCTTCAACCGGCTGTTGATCTGCGCCAGCGCGATATAGACCTCGCGGTCCTCCGCCGTGCCCTTGAGCAGCGACTTGGCCATGGCGAGGCCCTCATCGGCCTGGCCGGTATCCGCCAATTGTCCCGCCAGCACCAGCTTGAGGCCGCGGTCGTTAGGAAGCTTCTGCACCGATTCCTGAGCGACGGCGGTGGCCTGCGGCCACTGCTTGGCCTCGCGCAAGGTATCGATCATCTGCTGGTAGCCGCGCGATTCGCTGTCGCCACCCAACTCCAGCATCTTGCGGTAGGCCTCGACCGCTGCCTGGGACTTGCCCTGCTCGCGGTAGACGGTTCCCAGCCGCTCCAGGAAGACGCTGCGGTTGTTGCGCTCGCCGGTGGTGTAATTGCCGTCCGGGTGCGCAGTCTTCTCCATGAGTTGCTGCAGGGTGGTAGCGGCATCTTCGAAGCGCCCCTGCGCGTCGTACACCAGCGCCATGTTGAACGGGATTTCCAGCGAGTCCTGCACCAGGCTCTCGGCCTTCTTCAGCATGTCCAGTGCCTGGTCGAACTTGCCCTGGCGGCGGTAGATTTCGGAGATGCGCAAGTACGACTGCGCGTCCTGGGGATCGGCCTCGGCGATCTGCCGGTACTGCTCCAGGGCGGCGTCGTACTGGCCGTCGTTCATCAGGTTCTGCGCCAGCCCGCGCAGCGACTCCAGGTTGTCGCGGTCCAGTTCAACCGCCTGGCGGTAGGCGGCGACCGCCTTCTTGTATTCTTTCTGCTGCTCGTAGGTGTAGCCAAGCGCCGAGTAGAGCTTGCCACTGCGCGCCCCGTCGGGGACCTGATTGAGCAAGGCGATGGCACGGGGTGCGTCGCCTTCCTCGTTGTAGAGGTAAGCCAGGCTGGTGATCGCCTCTTCCGAATCCGGCTGGATCTGGATCGCGGCTTTGAATTCGTCTTCCGCTTTCACCAGGTCGTTATCCAGCCGATACAGCCGTCCCAGCAGCAGGTGGTCATCCACGCTCTTAGGCTCCAGGCGGACGATCTCCTGGAACTGTTCGATGGCCAGCTTCAGCACTTCCTGCGACTGCGTACCCGATTGCAGATCGCCCAACGACCGCAGATAAATGCGGCCCAGCAGCTTGCGCGCTTCCAGGTTGTTGGGATCGCGCTTGAGGATGTCCTGGGCTTCGCGTACGGCCTCGGCGATGCGGCCGGTTTTGGCGTAAAGCTCGGCCAGCCCCGCGTTCAGGTACTCGGAATCGGGGTCGTTCTCGATGGCCGCGCGGTATTCCTGGATGGCCTTGGTTGCATACTCAGCCCGCCCGTAGATCGACACCAGCTCCTCGTACATGTGGGCCAGACTGTAGTGATAGTAAGCGGCGGCCTTGTCGGGGAGCCTGGGCGCAATCTTACCGGAGTCAGCGGACGCTTTGGCCGGGGCTTGGGCTTGCGGGCTTTGAGTGTCCTTGCGTTCCTGTGCAAGAACGGCTGTGGAAATCAGCAACACAACTGCAACGAGTGTCTTCTTCATCAAGGCGCAAGACCCCTGCCTACCCGTCTCCAACATTCAGATTGGATGCTGTGTCCCCTGCCGGGTGGTGCATCAGTATTCTACGTGAAAAAAAGCTTTACCTGCCGGTTACGTCGGTGCTGGACCCGGTTCCCCCGGGCTCATCGGGCCACCGGGTGTTCGGTCATCGGGTGATCGAAAAGCCGGATTCGCGCGGGTGATCCACTCTTGGCCGCTTTTGCCAAGGCGGGTCTTTGATCACTTACCCCTTACCACTTGCCACTCAGCACTGCCCTTCAATGCCGGAAGTGCCGCACTCCGGTGAACACCATGGCCAGCCCCAGGCGATCGGCGGCGTCGATCGCCTCCTGGTCACGCACCGACCCTCCTGGCTGAATGATGGCCGTCGCGGCGGCCTTGGCGATCTCCTCAACTCCGTCCGGGAAAGGGAAGAAGGCATCCGAAGCTGCCACTGTCCCTTTGACCGAGAGGTGAGCGTGCATGGCGCCAATCTTGGCCGAAAACACGCGGCTCATCTGCCCGGCCCCCACGCCGACCGATTGCCCGTCACGCGCGTAGAGGATGGCGTTCGACTTGACGTGCTTGCAGATCTTCCACGCGAACAGCAGCGCTCGCATTTCTTTCGCGGTGGGAGCACGCTTGGTGACTACCTTCAGGTCCGATTCCTTGAGCTGGTGGGCGTCGTCGTCCTGCACCAGCAAGCCGCCGGAGACGCTCTTGTAGACCCACTTCTTAGGCGCGGCCGTCACTTCCACCAGCCGGAGATTCTTCTTGGCGGCAAAGCGCTCGCGCGCGGCCGCATCGAATCCGGGCGCGGCAATGGCCTCGACGAAGAGCTTGGCCATCTCCTCGGCGGCAGCACCGTCGATCGCGCGGTTGACGCCGATCACGCCCCCGAACGCCGACACCGGGTCAGCCTCAAAAGCTTTCTTGTACGCTTCCAGCAGATCTTTGCCGGTCGCCGTCCCGCAGGGATTTGTGTGTTTGATGATGGCGCACACCGGCTCGGTGAACTCCTGCGCCAGGTCCCAGGCCGCTTGCAGGTCCACGATATTGTTGTAGGAAAGTTCTTTGCCCTGGAGCTGGCGTCCGTTGGCCACGCCCAGGCCGCTGCCGTCGGCGTACAGGGCCGCTTGCTGGTGCGGATTCTCGCCGTAGCGCAGGTCCATGGCTTTCTCGAACCGCAGGCGCAGCGTATGCGGAAAGCCAGCTTCGGCATGCAGCTCGAAACCGCGGCCATTCTTCCCCACCCGCTCCAGCGTCGAGGCGATGGCCGAGTCGTAGGCCGAAGTGGTGGCGAAGGCCTTCTGTGCCAGCCACCAGCGGGTTTCGACCGCCAGCTCGCCGCCCGATTTTTTCATCTCCTCGATGATCGCGGCGTAGTCTGCGGGCGAGGTCACCACGGCGACATCGCGAAAATTCTTGGCGGCGGAGCGGATCATGGACGGCCCGCCGATGTCGATGTTCTCGATCAGCTCGTCAAACCCGACGCCCGGCTTGGCCGCCGTCTTCTCGAAAGCGTAAAGATTCACCACCACCATGTCGATGGGCTGGATGCCGTGCTCGGCGACGGCCGCGCGGTGCGCCGGGTTCTCGCGCACGTGCAAAATGCCGCCGTGCACCTTGGGATGCAGCGTCTTGACACGTCCGTCCAGCATCTCGGGGAAACCGGTGAGTTCGGAGATGTCGCGCACCGCCACACCGGATTCGCGCAGCAGCTTGGCCGTGCCGCCGGTCGAATACAGCTCGACGTTGAGTTGGGCCAGTTGGCGGGCGAACTCCGCCACGCCGGTCTTGTCCGTCACGCTCAGAATGGCTCGCTGAATCTTCACAATGACCTCGCGTAGAAGTACCAAGTCGGTTGGATGAAAGGAACCTGCTACCCTGCCAGAAAACTCCAGAGGGAAGCAAGGACTTTGCTCACCAAAATTTTATCGGGAATCAGGAGAAATGTAGACCCGCCAGGCGGATTCTCGGTTATTGATACTCGGTACTTGGTTCGGTACTTGGTTCGGTACTTGGTGCTTGGTACTTGTTACTAGAACCTATCTCAAAAACAGGCTGCGATGAAAGCTATTGATTCGACGGGAAATAACAGGCACATAGTAGAGACAGCTCGGGTCGATTTTCTGGCGCAGACAGAGGCATGGATCTTACCGATGCCCAATGGGAAATTC
>DATNJE010000358.1:0-8130 GCA_035604095.1 Terriglobales bacterium | reverse complement strand
ACGTGCGGAACCCGATGTACGTGGGCTTCGCAGCGGGCTGGGTCGGGCTGTGGGTTGTGTTCGGACACGCTAACCCGGTGGCGATCACCGCCGTGGCGGCCGTTGCCCTCGCCGTGCATCTGTTCGTGGTCTTTTATGAAGAGCCAACTCTGCGCAAGAAGTTCGGGGCAGACTACGAAGAGTATTGCCGGAACGTGGGTCGCTGGTGGCCGCGTGTGCGAGGCTGGGACAAGCCGCAATAGCCTGCGCATGGAAACAGGCTGATGGTCGTGCTCAGGCTTTGGTTTCCTGCAAGAGCTTATCCAAAAGATTCTCGGCATAAGCGCGGACGGCTGGATTTGGGCTTTCGCGCCAATGCCGAAGCGCACCCGCATCCTTTGAATGGAAAGCCTCGTCCATGATTTGCCGCTGTTTTCCGGGAAGAAGAAGCGGGGACGGTTCGAAGCGGTTCAAGAGTTCATGCGGGCAGACCGGAACTTGCTGGTCGAGGTCAAAGAAGTTCCCGCATGTGGCGCATTTCATTTTTTCGAACCTCGTCAGTCGTCAGCCGCGACCCCAATCGCGCTGTCCTCCCAATGATCAGCCGGGAGGCTAGGCGCGGACACGCCCGGACGAATCTCAAACTGCGAACCCAAGCCCGTCAGATCAAGCAGGTCCTCCACAGCCTTCGAGGGGATGAGTTGCAGCTTCACACCGGCAACGCGAGCCCATCGCCTCAGAGACACCAAAACGCCCAAGCCGCCAGCGTCAATCCTGCTCACCCGCGTGAGGTCAAGCACGACGACCCGCTTTCCCGGCTGGGAAATGACGGTGTTGTACAGGGTCCAAGCCTCTTCCCCGGCGACGATCCTGCCCGAGCAGTGAAAGATCGCCGCTTGTCCACGGTTCTCGCTCATCACACTCAACATGGAATCTCCCAACTGGTTCCGTGTCATTTTTTCTCGACTAGCACGATTCGTTAGCGGAAAATCCCCCGATCCTCGCTCACGTAACCCAGTTCCACCTCTCTGAGGCGGGAGGCAAGAGCCCCGTTCCGAACAGAGACTCCTGCCTCGAAGGGAGGGTCAGTGAAGTGTGGCTGAGGAGGGCTGCCGCTTACGAGCATGCGAAAATGCTGCACCCAATGCCACTCGAAAGCAAGACGGCTTTCGTTTCGCTACGTTCTCCCTATCTGATGTGATTAGACGTTCAGAGGCGCAAAGAGTTTGGCGGTGCGGTGAACTCTCGACATTCTCGCGAGAGCGCGTCGGTTTCCAGACCACCGTGCAGGAAAAGATGAATTACGTGAGACCGTAGAACCCCATCAGCTTGCGTACATCGCAGCCGTACGCCCGCGCCAGCGCGTAGAGGCAATGGATGCTCGGCGTGCGTTTCGCCGTTTCGATCTCGCATAACCGGCTCTTCGGCACCCGGAGCCTTGGATTGCGCCGCATGATGGCAAGCTCTCGGGTCAGTTGCTCAACGTCCGACATGGAGAGCCCCAATCCCTCCCGCAGGGCTCGGAGGCGCTTGCCCGCTGTCCGGGGCGTGGTTGGCATCGTGCGCCGAAGTTACCACAGAGGCGCAGGTCGTCGTATCCGAGCATTTTGGGGCGTGCAGCCGATCCGATGCGCCCCCACGATGGGGCGGCAGACCGGTACGCCGGTCGGGTCGGCGCGGGCGATGGGGCGGCAGGGTGGCCCAAAAGGCTCTGCGCACTCTCTGCGACGGTTCGGCGGGGCGATGCCCCAGATGCGGATCGCTGCGGCTCACATTGGCAAGGAGGGAGGTTCGGAGCCCCCAGTCTGGCGTAGGATTTCATACTCGAATCTGCTCCGAAAGTGCCCCAGATCATGGTCGGAGTCTTGCGCCCGCGCCCAAGTTCGGCTACTCTCTCGCTACCGATGGAAGGGTCAGATTTTTCAGCTTGAAGGCAGGCAAGCGTTGATGGCGCACAGTTGGCGCACACTTCTCGACAACAACACGTCGAAATGCCCCGCAATACACTGCTTCCTCCACGTCCAACCAACAACATACGCGCCAAACCGGCTTGTTGAAGTAGTTTTCCATGCGAACTGCGGCGGGATGTTGCTCTTGGCTTTTAGCTCTTGGCTTTTTGCTTCTTCTTTCCCTCGGCGTCCTCTGCGTCCTCGGCGGTTTTGGGTTTCCGCACGTTCCGCTCCCAGATGATCCGCAGCCCTTCCAAGGTGAGCAGGTCATCCACGGCGCGGATGTACTTCGACCCTTCGCCGATCAGCGAAGCCAGTCCGCCGGTGGCAACCACCTTGGTCTGCGGCCCGAGCTCAGCCAGCATGCGTTCGAGGATCGAATCCACCAGGCCCAGGTATCCATAGTAGAGTCCAGACTGGATGCTGCCGACGGTGTTGCTGCCGATCACGCGGGGCGGCTTGCGGATATCGACGCGAGGCAGCCGCGCGGTGCGCTCGAAGAGCGCGTCCGCCGAAATGCCGATCCCAGGCGTGATTACACCGCCCAGGTATTCGCCTCGGGCCGAGACCGCGTCGAAGGTGGTAGCGGTCCCGAAGTCCACGATGATGCACGGCCCGCCGTATTTCTCGAAGGCCGCCACTCCGTTGACGACGCGGTCGGCGCCGACCTCCGCCGGGTTGTCGTACTGCACCGGCATACCAGTCTTGACGCCGGGTTCGACGAACAGGGGCTTGGTGTGGAAGTAGCGTTCGCAGACCTCGCGCAGCACCGAGTCCATGGGCGGCACGACCGACGAAATGATGATGCCTTTGATGGCCGCCACCTTGATGTCCGCCATCGCGAACAGGTTGCGGAACAGCACCCCGTACTCATCCACGGTCTGCGTCTGGATGGTGGCGACGCGCCAGTGCGCGGCCAGCTCGCTGCCGCGGCCGTCACCGGTGAACACCCCGAGAACCGTGTTGGTGTTGCCGACGTCGAGAACTAGAAGCATTGGGTCATTGACTCATTGGTTCATTGATTCATAGGGCCCAGCTTTCAATGAGTCAATGAATCAATGACTCAATGAATCACAATCTCCTTCACTCCACCCGAAATCACAGTCCGCAGCCCTGTAGCCGTCCGCACGCGAAGAAACCCGCTCGCATCGAGGCCCTCGGTAACGCCTTCATAGCCGCCTTCTTCCTCGACGCGCACTTGCCGGCCGCGCGCCGACGATGAAGCATCTTCGAAGCGGCGGATAATCTCGGCCATCGGCTTGCCGGCGTGTGCGCCGCGGCCGGGCGCCAGCGCACGGTACTCGCGGTGCAGGGATTTTAGCAAAGCGGCGGCGAGTTCCACCCGCGACCACGTCCTGCCGGTCTCGAGCCGCAGCGAAGTAGCTTCATTCTCCAGCGCCGAAGGGAACGAGCCTTGGTTCACGTTGAGGCCGATGCCCAGAACCAGGTAGCGCACCCGCGTGGGCTCGGCATTCATCTCGATGAGAATGCCGCAGAACTTCTTCCCCGCCAGCAGAACGTCGTTCGGCCAGCGCAGATCGGCGACCAGGCTGGTGACCTCCTGCACCGCCGCGCGCACCGCCAGGCCGGCGGCGAGGGAGATGGCCAGCGTGTCCGCGGGCGAGATCTCCGGCCGCAGCACCACCGAACAATAAACGCCGGCGGACTTTTCCGACAGCCACGAATGCCCGCCGCGGCCGCGCCCCGCGGTCTGCTCCTCGGCGATGAACACGCTGCCATCCGGCTCGCCGTGAGCTGCCGCGTTCATCGCTTCCGCATTGGTCGAGCCGACGCGGAAATAGTGGTGGAGGCGCTCCGCAAAAATCGAGCCCTTCACCAGGGGCTTCACAAATTCCGGCAGAAGCAGGTCGGGGACCGACGTGAGCTGGTATCCGGTCGCCGGGTGCCCCGTAATCTCGACGCCTAGGCCGCGCAACTGCTGCACGAATCGCCACACCGCCGAGCGGCTGGTGCCGAGCTCCTCGGCCAGCTTGGTCCCGCTGATGACCATCATGGCGTGGTCGGTGAGCAGGCGCACGATGCGCTCGATGCGTCCATCGGTGCGCGCCTCGGGCTCGGGCGCCGCGTGGCGACTGCGCGTGCGGCGGGTTTTGGCGGGCGTTTTGATGGGAGGATTATGAGGGACTGAGCGTACTCTGCCCAAGTGATTTCCGTAGCAGCCCGGACGTACACCCACCACGGAGACACGGAGGCACAGAGAACTAAGAGAAGAATCTCTCCGTGTCTCCGTGCCTCTGTGGTGAATGCCCTAATCCGGCTCGACGCGCAGGCTCATGTCCACCGCGGTCACGGAGTGGGTCAGCGCGCCCACGGAGATGTAATCCACGCCCGCCTCGGCGTAGGCGCGGACGTTCTCCAGCGTGATTCCGCCGGAGCATTCCAGCGGCACACGGCGGGTGTGCTGGGCGCCGCGCTCGACCGCCTTCTTCACGTCCTCCACCGACATGTTGTCGAGCAGGACGGCCTCGGCACCGTGGGTGAGCGCTTCTTCGAGCTCCTTCAGCGAGCGCACCTCGATCTCAATCACTTGCTCGCCGCGGCGGTTGCGCTGCGCGCGCTCCAGCGCCGGCGCGATCCCGCCGGCCACCGCGATGTGGTTGTTCTTGATCAGCACGCCGTCGGAGAGATCCAGCCGGTGGTTGAAGCCGCCGCCGCAAACCACCGCGTACTTGTCCAGCACGCGCAGCCCGGGGACGGTCTTGCGCGTGTCCAGGATGCGGGCGCGCGTCCCCGAGACCGCGTGCACGAAGCGGCGGGTCAGGGTGGCGATCCCGCTCAGCCGCTGCATGAAATTCAGCATCACCCGCTCGCAGGAAAGGATCACCCGCGCGTTGTGCCGTATGACAGCCACGCTCTGGCCGCGGTGCAGGCGCACCCCGTCGAACACCTCGGGATGGCTGGTGACCTCGGGGTGCTCGAGCACGGCGCCGTCCAGCGCGGCGAACACGTCGAAGATGCGCGCCACCAGGCCCAGTCCGGCCAGCACGCAGTCCTGCTTGGCCAGAATGGTGGCCGCGGCCACCTGGCGCGGGTCGACGCAGGCATAGGTGGTGGCATCGCGCGTGACGCTGTCCTCGCGCAACGCGTTCTCCAGGATGCCGGTGATGCGGCGGCTTTGCCAATCCATAAGGCAGTTGCCAGTGGTCAGTTGCCAGTTGTCAGTTAGGACAGTGCCCAGTCTATATGCTTGAAACTCGAAACTGGAAACTCACGCCAGCGCGTCCAGCGCCTCGCGCGTTTTCTTGATCAGCACTTCCAGCTCGGCGGCACGCTTGCGCAGGCCCTCGACCACCTTCTCCGGCGCCTTGGCTAGGAACTGCTCGTTCGCAAGCTGGCGGCGGGCGTTGGCCTGCTCGGCCTCCATCTTCGCGAGGTCTTTTTCCAGGCGGGCGCGCTCGGCGGCGGTGTCCACCTTCTTCTCGTACTCGACCACCACATCGAAGCGCGCCGTGTGCCGCGCGCTTGCGACCTTCGAGAGCTCCGAATCGACAAACGTAATGCCGCTGACGTTGGCCAGCCGCTCCACCGCCTCGCGGTTCTCTTCGATCAAGCGCCGCACGCCATCATCCGCGAAGACGCGGATGGGGGCACTCACCTTGGGCTCGACTTTCAGATCGTGCCTGATCTGCCGCACGCTGACAATCAAGTCCTGGAGCACGGACATCTCTGCCTCGAGCCGCTCGTCGATACGCTCGTCGTCAGTCTCGGGAAACGCTGCCAGCGCGATCGACTTCAGCGGCGGCTTGTCGCCATAAAGCGCATGCCACAGCTCCTCGGTGATGAACGGCATGAAGGGCGAGAGCATCCGCAGCGCGCCGTCGAACACCGTGGTCAGCACCGCAAGCGCCGCCTGCACGACCTCGGGCTCTTCCGCGTTCAGGCGCAGCTTGGAAAGTTCGATGTACCAGTCGCAGAAATCGCCCCAGAAGAAGGTGTACACGCGGTGCGCGGCCTCGTCGAAGCGGTAAGCATCGAGCGCCTCGTTCACCTCGCGCGCGGTGCGATTGAGGCGCGAAAGAATCCAGCGGTCCTCCAGCGCCTGAGCGGCCAGGGGTACGCCGTTCGGCAGCGTCCCCGGCGCCCGCTCCATGTTCATGAAGATGAATCGCGCCGCATTCCAGATCTTGTTGGCGAAGGCGCGATAGCCCTCGGTGCGAGCGGGATTGAAGGCGATATCGGTACCGGGCGAGGCCATGGCCGCCAGCGTGAAGCGCGTCGCGTCGGTGCCGTACTTCTGGATGATCTCGATGGGATCGATGACGTTGCCCTTGGTCTTGGACATCTTCTGGCGCTCGGCATCGCGCACCAGCGCGTGGATGTACACCTCGCGGAAGGGCACGGAATCGTCGGCGCGATCGGCGAAGCCACCGGCCTGCTTGATCGATCGGTCCTGCTTGTGGTCGCGCATGAAGTGGCAGCCGAACATGATCATGCGCGCCACCCAGAAAAAGAGAATCTCGTAGGCAGTGATCAGCAGCGTCGAGGGATAGAAAATTTCTTGATCGCGCGTCTTCTCCGGCCAGCCGAGCGACGTGAAGGGCAGCAGCCCGGATGAGAACCACGTATCGAGCACGTCGGATTCCTGCGTCAGGCTGGTGCTGCCGCACGTCGCGCACTTCGCCGGAGCCTCACGCGCCACCGTGATGTGCTGGTGCTCGCCGCAATACCACGCCGGGATGCGATGCCCCCACCACAACTGCCGCGAGATGCACCAGTCGTGGATGTTCTCCATCCAGTGCAGGTAGATGGTCTTGTAATTCTCCGGCGTGAAGCGCACTTCGCCGCGCTCGACTACCTCGCGTGCGCGCGCGGCCAGGCTGGCCTCACCGTTCTTGCCCTGCTTGGTCATCGCCATGAACCACTGCGTCGAAAGCCGCGGCTCGACGATGTCCTTGCTGCGATCGCACTTGCCGACGGGCACGACGTAGTCCTTCATCCCCGCGAGCAGCCCGCGCTGCTGCAGGTCGGCAACCACGCGCTCGCGCGCCTCGAAGCGGTCAAGACCGGCGTACGACCCGGCGTTCTGGTTCATGTGCGCGGTCTCGTCCATGATGTCGATCTGCGGCAGGTTGTGTCGCAGGCCCGCCTGGAAGTCGTTGGGATCGTGCGCCGGCGTCACCTTCACCGCGCCGGTGCCAAACTCCGGCTGCGCCAGCTCGTCGAGGATGATGGGAATCTCGCGCTCCATCAGCGGCAGTAGCACGCGCTTGCCGTGCAGGTGAGTGTAGCGCCCGTCGCGCGGATTGACCGCCACCGCGGTGTCGCCCAGCATGGTCTCCGGACGCGTGGTGGCGACGGTGATGAACTCGTTCGTCCCGATAACGGGATATTTGATCTCGTAAAGCTTGCCCGGCGTTTCCTCGTGCACCACTTCGAGATCGGAGATGGCGGTCATGCAGCGCGGGCACCAGTTGACGATGTACTTCCCGCGATAGATCAGCCCTTCTTCGTACAGGCGGACGAAAACTTCGCGCACCGCGCGCGACAGGTTCTCGTCCATGGTGAAGTACTCGCGCGACCAGTCGACCGAATCGCCGACGCGCTTCATCTGCTCGACGATCGCGCCGCCGTAGTGCCGCTTCCACTCCCAGACGCGCTCGACGAAGGCTTCGCGCCCCATCTGCCGGCGCTGCTTGCCCTCGCTGGCGAGCTGGCGCTCCACCATCATCTGGGTGGCGATGCCGGCGTGGTCGGTGCCCGGCAGCCACATGGAAGCGAAGCCGCGCATGCGGTGCCAGCGCGCCATGATGTCCATCTGCGTGTGGTTGAGCATGTGTCCCATGTGCAGACGGCCGGTCACGTTGGGCGGTGGCAGTTGCATGCAGAAGACCGGCCTTCCCGGCCCGACCGCCGACGCGGGGACCTCGAACAGGCGCTCCTTCACCCAGTACTCGGCCCAGCGCGCCTCGATGGCGCTCGGATCGTAAGCCTTGGGAAGCTCGTGGGGCATCAGTGTCGATCGTGGAGTGAAGATTAAATCTCGATATTACAGGCGCGGGGAAAAGGGGGTCAATCTGCAGGGGGGTGAGAACAACACGAGGACCGCGATCTGCGCGAAGTTCGTGCGATGGTGATTCCTGACGTGAAGCGCGCGACTCTGCAAGATCAAATGCTGAATCACGTTGCTGGGGGCGCGACCGTCTACACTGACGATGCGACCGGATATCGCTATGCGCTGGCC
>DATNJE010000357.1:0-4344 GCA_035604095.1 Terriglobales bacterium | reverse complement strand
CCCAACTGGTGGACTCGGGGCTCATAGGCGCGCGCCGGTGGGTGGTGAAGTAATAGAAGGCGCCGGCGATCACCAGGGCGAACAGGATGGGACGAATCGATCTCATTTTGTAAGGCGTTTCACGTTTCGAGTTTCAAGTTTCAAGTTTCAAGTTGAAGACTAGTTCCGCTTCCTGCCACCTGCCTCCTGCTTCCTGGCTCCGCGTTTATCCGCGGCGAATAGAATTCACCGCCAGACGCCGCAGTTCCTCCATCAGCGCGTCCACCTTTATTTCGAGGTCCACCAGCGGGCCGGAGTTGTCGAGGACGTAATCGGCAACGCGGACTTTCTCTTCGTCCGGGAGCTGGGCGGCCATGCGCCGCGTCACCTCACGTGTGGCGGCGGCCAGATCCAGGTTGTGACGCCGGGCGAAGCGCTCGATCTTCTGCGGCAGCGTGCACATGACCACCACCAGCTTATCGAAACACTCTCCCACGCCGGCTTCCAGCATCAGCGCCGCTTCCACCACGGCAATGCCCTCCGGGTCCTGGGCGGCCATTGCATTCGTCCAGGCATCCTGGCGCGCGATCACCGCCGGGTGGACGAGCTGGTTCAATTCCTGGATTCGTCCGGAACCGAACGCGGCTTCGGCCAGCTTCTTGCGGTCGATCCCGCCGTCGATCGCGACAATGTCCGAGCCGAAGTGCCGGACGACCTCGTAATAGACGGGCTGACCTGGCCGCATGAGATCGTGCGCCACCTCGTCGGCCAGCACCACGTGTGCGCCGCGCTGCCGCATCATCCCGGCAACCGTGGTCTTGCCGCAGGCCACGCCGCCAGTCAGCCCGACGCGCAGCAACCTAGCCCCGCTCGGCCAGGGCCGCGCTGAGGAAGCGGGCGCCACGGCGCAGCTTTGCCGCCTTCAGGGTGTTGGCCATCAGCATGGCGATGGTCAGCGGACCGACACCGCCCGGCACTGGCGTGAGCGCTCCTGCAACCTCGGCGACTTCAGGATGCACGTCACCGATCAGCGTGTAGCCGTTCTTGGCGAAGGCCAGCTCGCGCTTTTCATTGCCCTTGAAATATTTGTCGAACTCCTCGCGGCTGGTGATTTTGTTCATACCCACATCGATTACAGTGGCGCCGGGCTTGATAAAGTCGCGGGTTACAAAACCCGTGCGGCCCATGGCCGCCACCAGGATGTCGCCGCGGCGGCAGACCCCGGGCAGATCGCGCGTCTTCGAGTGGCAGATGGTTACGGTGGCGTTGGAATTGGTGAGCAGCATGGCCATGGGCTTGCCCACGATGTCGCTGCGGCCGACCACCACCGCGTCCGCGCCCTGGATCGGGATGTTGCTGCGCCGGAGCATCTCCATAATGCCGACCGGCGTGCAGGGAGCCAGTCCCGCGCGCTGCGTGGAAAGAAAGCCGACGTTCATGGGATGGAAGCCGTCCACGTCCTTCTCCGGCGCGACCGCCAGCAGCACCTTCTTGGAATCCACGTGCGGCGGCAGCGGCAGTTGCACCAGGATGCCGTCGATCTCGTCGCACGCGTTCAGATCATGCACTAGGTCCAGCAGCTCTTCCGTGCTGGCCGATTCCGAGGGCGTGATCTTCTCGCTGTAGATTCCCAGCGCCTCGCAGGTCTGCACCTTGCTGCGGACGTAAATCTCCGACGCCGGGTTGCTTCCCACCAGCACCGCGGCTAGTCCCGGGCGCAGCCCGGTCTCCCGCAGCCGGCGCACTTCCTCCGCCACTTCGTTCTTGATTTCGTTTCCGATTTTGACGCCGTCGAGCAGTGTTGCCGCCATGAATCCCTCGTGATAAATGGAATAAGGCCCGAGAGTTATCTTACCCGCAGGCTCGGCAGGATGTCAGGGATTTGTTGGCGGGGCTGCAGGGATTCCCGCCGCGACGGTGCATGGCCTACAATGTTCGTGCCGCTCAGGGGCGGCTCGCCATGATCGCCAAGGAAATCCTCGAGATTCTGGTCTGCCCGGTGTGCAAGAAGCCGGTCATTCCCAGCGCGGCGCAGGACTCGCTCAAATGCCCGCAGTGCCGGCGCGTCTATCCGGTGCGCGACGATATTCCCATCATGCTGGTAGATGAGGCGCGGGTGGACGAACCGTAGAGCAGTTGCCAGTAGTCAGTTGACAGTTAGGACGAGTGACGCCGGCAGCGCTGGCGGTCGAACCAGCAACTGACAACTGGCAACTGAGAACTGACAACTAGGGTTTCAGACTAGCCAAGCGCGTCGTGGCAGCCTGAGCGGCCGGGCTGTTGGGATCGTCCTTCTGGATCTGCGCGTAGAGCTTGGCGGCTTCCTCGGGCTGCTTCTGCTGGTAGAGCGTAGCCAATTCCAGTTGCGCCGTGCTCTTGGGGACGGTGGAAGCGGGATGCGCGGCCAGATCCTGGTAGAGCTTGATGGCCTCCGCCTCCTTGTTCTCGGCGCGATACACCGAGGCCAGGGCGAACTTGCCCAGCGCTGCCAGATCCTGGTGGCGGTAGCCGGCTACTTGCTGCAGGGCTTTTTCCGCGGCTGCGGTATCGCCCAGGTCGAGCGAGGTGACTCCCACGAAGTAACGGGCGACCTCGGCAGCGCGCGTGTGAGGATACTTGTCCTGGACCTGCTGAAAGGCTTTGCGCGCAGCCTCGGCACGCTCTTTGGCCGAGGTAAAGGTCGGATAGTCCGGCTTGGGAGCATTGGCAGGGCTCAAGGGCGCGCCGTAAATGCGCAGCGCGGCACCGATCTCGGCACCGGCCGCCTGATCCCGCTGGTTGTAATAGATCCAGCCGCCGGCCACGATGACCAACGCCACGAGAGTCGCGATCGAGGCGGTAGCTAGTTTCCTCTGGTGTTCGACCGCCCAGGAAACAGTGTCTTTGGCGGTTTCGGCAAACTTGTCCTGCTTGAGTTGCTGTCGAGTGTAGGCCACGCAAACCCTTGCTGAAGTTGAGAAAGGGACTACGACAGGAGTCTAACAGCGGCAATTCGAGACCGTCAAACCCGGGCCTCCGACTTGATGGCGCTAGGTGCTGCTCTCTTCCAGCAGCCCCTGCTCGACTTTCTCCTGGCAGTTGATGCAGTAGCGGGTCCAGGGGACAGCTTCGAGGCGCTTGGCGTTGAGCTCATTGCCGCAGTTGACGCACTCGCCGTAGGCGCCTTCGCGGATGCGGTTCAGCGCTTCCTCCACCAACTGCAGAAGCTGCCGGTCGTTGTTGCTCTGGTGGAAGAGGAACTCTTTGGTGTAGGAGTTGGCGGCCTTGTCGGCGATGTCCTGCGCCGCCTGTTCGTCGGCCGCGCGGCCATCCTGCACGTTGCGCACCACCAGCCGCCGCAACTCGTGCTGCCGCGCCTCCAGCCGTTTCTTAAATTGATCCAACCGCTTTTTGTCCATGAGATACCCGGTCGAGCGCCCCTGCTGCTGTCCTTGAGCTGCCAGCCAAACTAGAAATGATATGCGCCGGTTGGAAGTATCGTCAACTGCCCTCACCTTCAAGCAGCCAGGGGCGGGCAGCCGCGAGGGTGCGCCGGGAAGAAAAAACTCCCCAGGCCGGATCGCCTGGGGAGGATGCGAATCAAAAGCGCGGCTCAGGCGGTGCGCAGTTTTCCGGGCATGAAGTGATAGGGCGGCCAGGGGCCGCTGATGGCCAACTCGACATCCTTCAACTGCCGGGCGGCGGTGCTGTAGCGGCTCTGATACTTCTGCACCGAATTGCCGTCGATCAAGTGGGCGATGTCGATGAGCATGCCGCCGGAGTCCACCTTCTTGCAGCACACGTCGGCTTCCAAGGGATTGAAGAGCTTGTGCACCTGGACGGAGAGCGCTCGGGCGCGGGTCTGCCGTTCGCGCTGCTTGGAGGCTTTCTCCCGCAGCTTGGTCAGGTACTCGCTGCCCGCGGTGAGCGGCAGCTCGACCTCGAGCAGGGCCTCGCGCAGGGACCCGTCCTTGACCAGCAACTTGAGGTGCATCTCCGCCTTGCCTCGGAGCCGCGACACGGTGGCCAGGAAGGCCCGGCGGTTGGCGCGGACGGCCCGGCGCAGGGCCTCATCGGTGTCGAACACGGTGCCGAAGCGGAACGGCAGCACGGTAGTGTTGCGGAAGCATTCGCTCACTACCCGCGCGTGGTCGAGAATGGCCCGCTGGTCAAGCGGTCCGCCCCGGTCGTATTCGCTGACGATGACGGCGAAATCCCCGCTGGGGTACCCGAACACCTGCTGTCCGTTGATGCCTTTGAGATTCTCGACGGGAAACGGCCGGCGCGCGCGCGTCCCGTTCTGCTGGAAGGCCTGCTGCTCGGTGATGCAGTATGCGTACCACGCCATGTCAGTAGCTCCGACTGGGGACCAGCGCGTAACGACAC
>DATNJE010000356.1:0-4114 GCA_035604095.1 Terriglobales bacterium | reverse complement strand
GACCAGGTGAAGGCGCGGCTGATGAAGACCGCGTACAAGACTTTCCCGCAGTACAGCACCTACACCGATCCCGACAGCGGGATTTCTTATACCGATCAGTACGACATCTTCACCGTGGGCGCGGGCTACATCGATCTCGCCGCAGCGCTGGCCAGCAAGGATGTGGCAACAGGCACAGCCATGTCGCCGAGCGCCACCTACGATCCGACCACCGGCAACGTTTATCTGGTGAAGGATTCCTCCGCGGTCTGGGGAGGCTCGGCCGTGTGGGGCGGCTCGGCGGTGTGGGGCGGTTCCGTGTTCGTCGATCCCAACTCCGCCGTGTGGGGTGGCGGCGCCGTTTGGGGAGGGTCGGCGGTCTGGGGTGGTAGCACCGACAGCGGCTTCAGCGCGGTGTGGGGCGGAAGTGCAGTCTGGGGCGGAAGCGCAGTGTGGGGCGGAAGCGCTGTGTGGGGCGGTTCCGCGGTTTGGGGCGGCAGCTTCGCCGCGGCGGGAGAGAAATAGACCGCAGGCTCTTTTCTTGAAGACCGGCACTTTCTTGAGACGCAGCCAGGCTGCGTCTCTTTTTTTTCTGGGTAATGGCTGCCCCCCCACCGGCCCAAGGCCGGGGAAGAACCACATTCGCTACAATGTGTGTCCCTGTGGGGGAGCACAGATCGCCCATCCGCTCAGGGGTTGGGGCTCAGTTGGGAGTGTGTTCATGATGAGCTGGTCTCCGTTCCGAATCGGCTGGCTGGTGGCGCTTGGGATTGTGGCGTCCGCAGCGGCCGCACAGACTTCGCCGCAGACGCCCGACATCGGCGCGAAATACGAACCCCCGGCGGCAGCATTGGACTACGTCAAGCGCGAGGTGATGATCCCCATGCGCGATGGCGTGAAGCTGCACACGGTCATCGTTATCCCACGCGGAGCCAAGCATGCGCCCATCATCCTTACGCGCACTCCCTACCACGCGTCGAAACGGGCCGAGCGCATGCTCTCGACGCACATGCTGGCCATCCTGCCCCAGGGCGATGAGGTGTTTGTCGCCGATGGCTACATCCGCGTCTTCCAGGACGTCCGCGGCAAGTACGATTCCGAAGGCGAGTACTTCATGACCCGTCCCCTGCGGGGGCCGCTCAACTCCAGCACTACCGACCATTCCACCGACGCCTACGACACCATCGATTGGCTGGTGAAGAACGTCCCCGAATCCAACGGCAAAGTGGGAATGCTGGGCAGCTCCTACGAGGGCTTCACGGTGGTGATGGCGCTGGTGAATCCGCATCCGGCGCTGAAGGTAGCTGCGCCCATGAGCCCGATGGTCGATGGCTGGATGGGTGACGACTGGTTCCACTTCGGCGCCTTCCGCCAAACCAACTTTGACTATTTCACATTCCAGACCACGCAGAAAGGTGAGGGAGAGAGCGTCGTCCGCTCCGGATATGACGACTATGAAAACTTTCGCCGCGCCGGCTCGGCCGGCGATTTTGCCAAGGCTGCGGGCCTGGACCAACTGCCGTGGTGGCGCAAGATCGAAGATCACCCGGCATACGACGCATTCTGGCAGGAGCAGGCGCTCGACAAGATCATGGCCGCACAGCCGCTGAAGGTGCCGACCATGTGGATCCAGGGCTTGTGGGACCAGGAAGACATGTGGGGAGCGATCCACTGCTATCTGGCGATCGAACCGAAAGACCGCGCCAACGACATGAACTTCCTGGTGATGGGCCCGTGGCGCCACAGTGGCGTCAACTACGACGGCTCGTCGCTGGGCCCGCTGAAGTGGGAGGGCGACACGGCGCTGCAATTCCGTCGCGACGTTCTCGAGCCGTTTTTCGATCAGTACTTGAAGGATGGCGCACCCAGGGCGGACACGCCGCCGGTGCTCATCTACAACACCGGCGAGAATCACTGGGACCGGCTGAAGTCGTGGCCGCTGGCGTGTGAAAGCGGCTGTCCGTCCCGCTCCCGTCATCTTTATTTGACGGCGGGCTTTGGCCTGTCCTTCACCGCGCCCGCCGAGCGTGACCGCAAAACGACCGACGCATATGACGAATACGTCTCCGATCCGGCCAAGCCCGTGCCTTACCAACCGCGCCCCGTCCGCTTTGCGGACGCGGATGCCTGGAAGCGCTGGCTCCTCACCGACCAGCGGGCGGTCACCGACCGCCCCGATGTGCTGGCGTATTCCACGCCGCTTCTCACGGAACCGCTGCGTATCAGTGGCGCGCCGGTGGTAAACCTGGTTGCCTCCACCAGCGGCACCGATACTGACTGGGTGGTAAAGCTGATCGACGTTTATCCCGACGAGGTCCCGAGCCATCCGGAGATGGGCGGCTATCAACTGGGCATCGCCATGGACATTTTCCGCGGCCGCTATCGCGAGGGTTTCGAGGCGCCGAAGCCGATCACCTCGAACACGCCGCTCGCTTACAAGTTCATCCTGCCGACAGCCAATCACGTGTTCCTGCCCGGCCACCGGATCATGGTGCAGGTGCAGTCGAGCTGGTTCCCGCTCTACGATCGCAATCCGCAGACCTTCGTGCCGAACATCTTCTTCGCCAAACCGGAGGACTATATAAAGGCGACCCAGCGTGTCTATCACGCCCTGGGCGCAGCCAGCTTTATTGGCTTGCCGGTGGTGCCGGCCAGGTAGCGTCATGGCTCCCAAGCCCCGTCCAACAACGCTTCCGCACGCCGGCAAGCCGCTCATCAGCGAGAAGGCGGAGCGCTTCACTGAGTCGGTGATCCGCGACATGACACGGCAGGCGCACCTCTACGGGGCCATCAACCTGGCGCAGGGATTTCCCGATTTCCCGGCTCCGGCGGAGATCAAGCGCGCGGCGCAAGAGGCCATCGCCGCCGATATCAATCAGTACGCCATCACCTGGGGCGCCCGCTCGCTGCGCCACGCCATCGCAGCCAAGATGAAGAAGTGGCAGGGCCTGGAGATCGATCCCGAGGCCGAAATCACGGTCTGCTGCGGCTCGACCGAGGCCATGATCGCGTCGCTGCTGGCCATCACCAACGCCGGCGACGAGATCGTCGTCTTCGAGCCGTTCTACGAGAACTACGGCCCGGACGCCATCCTTTCCGGCGCGCGCCCGCGCTTCGTGACGCTACATCCGCCCGCGGATCCGGCAGGAGAATGGCGTTTCGACAAGCGCGAGCTGCGCGCGGCCTTTGGTCCGCGGACCAAGGCCATTATCCTGAACACGCCGAACAATCCCACCGGCAAAGTTTTCACCCGCGCCGAACTGGAGTTCATCCGCGAGCTGTGCGTGGAATTCGGCGCGCTGGCCATCACCGACGAAATCTACGAGCACATCCTCTACGACGGCGCGCCGCACGTTTCCCTGGCCACGCTCGATGGCATGCGCGAACGCACCATCACCATCAACGGCATGTCCAAGACCTACAGCGTGACCGGCTGGCGGGTGGGCTGGGCGGTGGCCACGCCGGTGCTGGCCAACGCCATCCGCAAGGTGCATGACTTCCTGACCGTGGGCGCGCCGGCGCCGTTGCAGGAGGCGGGCGCGACCGCGCTGAGCCTGCCGGATAGTTATTACGAAGGGCTTGCGGCAGCGTATCGCGCGCGCCGCGACCGGCTGCTGCCGGCGCTGCGCCAGGCAGGGTTCAAGACCTTCATTCCGCGCGGTGCGTACTACATCATGACCGACATCAGCGGGTTCGACTTTTCCGACGACGTGAGCTTCGCGCGGCACCTGGTGAAAGAGATCGGCGTGGCCTCGGTGCCGGGTTCCAGCTTCTACAGCCGTCCGGAGCTGGGCGCGCGCCAGGTGCGCTTCGCCTTTTGCAAGACCGACGCTACGCTGGACGAAGCCGCACGGCGGCTGCGCCAGTTGAAAAAGGACTGACTCGGGAAATGCGCTAGGCTTTATGGCTGGACGCGGAAGCGGCCTCGGACGGACCTACGTCGGCGACCGGCTTGGCGGGTGAGGCTTCGCCCGGACGGGGCACCTTGACACCCTGCAGCAGGCGGTGATGGATGCAGTACAGCGCCAGCTCCAGGCGGTCGGAGACGCCGAGCTTGTCGTATACCTTGCGCAGGTAGTTCTTCACCACCTGCTCGGTGGTGCCGACCTCGGTGGCGATCTCCTTGTTCTTCATG